>CAJPLH010000103.1 GCA_905371275.1 Prevotellaceae bacterium | reverse complement strand
CTCCATTCCCAAGAGTTATTAAGATAGAGTACTGCCACCATTCCACGACGTTGAAGCTGTAACATCAGATAGTCGAGACCGTCTAATATCGTGTCGTTATACACACCCGGAGAAGATTGAAGCACTGGCGATGCTTTCCATTTGATGCCTTCTTCCCCATCGCTCCCCACCAATATGCGTAGATTGGTGATGCCCAAACGTTTCATTTCGTCTAGTTCACGGTTCAGTCTTTTTCTGTTGCCGCCCTTTCCTTTCGAACCCAGTATGGCGCCATACCAATAGTTTGTTCCGATGAAAGTATAGGGTTTGCCGTCACGATAGAACTTTCCGTTTTCTACTGTAACAAAGGATTGTGCCTTTACGGCTGTGGCACAAACAATCAATAGTGCCATAATGTAATATCTTATTTTGTTCATTGCATTTTACTAGGTTGGTGAATGATACAATCCCAGATTAATCCTTAGATTCTGAACAGATTTTATTGGATTGTTGACGAAAACTCCCCACCGACACGAGGACTGGTGGGGAGTTTTTATGGATACTATTGAAGCAATTGGTGCGTCCAATAGGCGGTATACAAGGAGTTATTTCACTTCTTTCAAACTCTTAGCGATGGGTTCAAACTTGCCTTTGCCAATTACTTTGAACTTCACTTCGTAGTTCTTGGTAGCACCATCGTAAACCATGAACTTAACGGTATAGATGACCTCAACTCCTTGCACAGGCACTGCATCAGCATAGTTCAAAGACAAACCAGCGGCGAGAGTTTCGTAGAGATTCTTTTGAAGCAAAGCAGGAATATCTGCGTCTTTCACATCCTTAAATGCTGCAGGAGTGTTCTTACGAACGGTAGTAGCACTAAAGTCAATGTTGTTGTAATATGCAGAAATACCAGAATAGCTTTCAGCGTTGCCACGAGCTTCGACGTATTCAGCTCCCTTCTTCTCCTTTACCCAGTTGACGATGCTTTGATAGAAAGCCTGAGTGGGCTTGTCGCCACGCGCACCGAGTGTCACAACTGTGGAGGGGTCAAACACCCACTTGTTCTTGCTGAGCACATATTGTTCAGTGGCTGCACCGTCTTTCACTGTAACGTTAGCCCCCACCACAAGGTTGTCCACTTGCACAGTAGTCGTGGCTTTGGTTTTTCCATTGCCGTCGTAGCGAAGCGCAAGTTGCACTTGTTTTCCAGCATATTGAGAAAGATCGGCATTGATGGCTTGTTTGAAAGTGCCAAATTTCTGACCCGCTGCTGGGATTTCAATGTTCACTTGGTTGGTGAGGTCGGCAAGAGGTTGGCGAGAAGCCACAGTTTCTTGCGTAAGTTTGTCCCCATCATAGAGGAACACACTGAGACGTCCCCCCTTTTCCACATAGTGACCATAGAGGGCATCGAAAGTGAGTTTAGAGCCCTTGGAGATGGTAAAGACGGGAGATACGAGATAAGTTTGCACAGAATCCTTTTGGTTAAAGGCTGAAGCCTGGAGATAGTGTGCTTCGTTACGGAACTGAGTAGACCACGCAGCCTTTTCATCCCCGAGTGTGGTGAGAGTTTGCCATTTTTTCAGCGCAGCGGGTTGCACAGCCTTATTCTCTGCACCTTCAAAATCTTGTCCCAAATCGAGACCATAAGTTTCGTGGGAATTGAATGTCACCTTGATGGCACTACCGTTGTCGGCAGTGAACCATTTCTTGGCGAGGAATGCAGGGAGATATTCCTTAGACGTGATTTTTTCAGTGAATTGCTGGGTCTTCGCAAGAGCAGCCAATTCATCCGCTTCGCCATTTTGCTTGGCGAGAGCCTTGTTGGCAGCATCTTCAGCGATGGCCTTGTAGTCATCAGCAGTGAGGGTGTAGTCCTTTTTCTTGATGTCTACGGCGTGGTGTCCCTCTTTGAGGCCTTCAAATTGGTCGTTGTAGTCGCTGCAAGCCGTGGTGAGTGCGGCCGAAGCGAGGAGGGCAATATAAATATGTTTCATTGTTGTCGATGAAATAATGTTGTGAAATAAGACGCTTTGGCTCAGGGATTAGAAGTTCACCTTGAGTTTGAGCGACATTTGGCGACCGAAGCCGTAGAACACGCGATAAGCAGTTTGCCAATCGTGTCCTGCGCCGTCGTAGGCTTGGCTGATGTACTCTTGGTCGAGGAGATTTTCCACATTACCAGAGATGGTCGTCTTGTAGCTACCCATATTGAAGGTGTAGCCTGCAGAGAAGTCGAGCAAATTGTAAGCAGGCACCTTCCAAGGCGTCTCAAAGTTTTTCACACCGTTGAGGTTCAAGTCGCGAGAGTTGAGGGCGTAGTCAGCATAGTAGTTGGAGAAATACTTCCAATCGAGTCCCAAACGGAGATTCTCCATAGGATAGATGGTGAAACCAAGACTACCGGTGAATTGTGCAGAACCACCTTCTTTGACATCCTTTTGGTTGAGGGTCATCTTAGCGTGGTCGGCAGCATAGAGTCCTGAAGCCACTTTCCCCTTTGCATCGGCGAGAGGTTGACCTTGTGAGTTGTAGAAATAACCCACAGCGTTGTTGGTCCAAATCCAGTTGCCCAAAGAAAGCATACCGCGCACGGAGAACCACTTCACGGGTTTGTAGTCGAGTTCGGCTTCAACACCTTGGTGGAGTGAGTTCACACCTTGCATATTGATGATACCACGGTCGGGATTGCCAGCAGCGTCGGTGATGTCGAGTGAACGTGCCAAGGTCTTGTCCTTCCAGATGGTGTGGTAGGCATTCAAATTGAAGTTGAACGATGCAGTGTGGTATGTCCAACCGGCTTCCACAGAATAAATCTTCTCGTTCATTGCATCGGGGTTGAGTTCATTGGAAACGTCACCCGAAAGGAAGAGGCTGCTCAAGAGATAAGGTGAGCGAGAAATCACACCACCATTGACAAACACGTTGTGCTGTCCACCCCAATCGTCAATTTGTGGGAACTTGTAGTTCACACCGCCCTTGAGGGTGAATCCGAGTGAACCGTGGCTTGCACTTTCTGCCTTGGCCTTTTCGTAGTAGAAACGGTCGTAACGCCATTGGTTGGTGTAGCTGAGCGAACTAGAAACGAAGGCTGTGAGGTTGTTGTGGTCATATTCTGCTTGACCAAACACACCACCTTGGTTCACGTGACCATCATAGTCGCGACGCACGATATCGCCCACAGAGAGTTTTTGATATTTGAAGAGAGGATCGGCAGCAGCGCTGTTGTTGGCTGCCTTCACATTGGCACGATAGGGGTCAATGTAGTATGCACCATTGAAGAGGTCGGTGATGCGGTTGTTGTGCGTACCCACATAAGAACGGAGGTCTACACCGGCATATACATTAAGACGGTCGTTCAATTCCTTGGTGAAAGTAGACACTAAGCCATACCAACGGTGTTGGTTGTTGCTCATGGTCATCACCATTTGTGAACCGCTTTCACTCTTTTCGTTGAGATCTTGCACCTTGCCGTAGTCAAACGTACCATCGGCACGGCGGAAGTTCATATTGAGTTTACCATCTGTCGTGCCATACCAGTTTGCCTTATAAGCACCTGCACCTTCACCTGATTCTCCACCGCCATATCCGAGAGAGAGATAAGCCACGGTGTTGAGCGAAGCCGTGTTAGAAATCTGCCAAAGGTGTTGGAGTTGGATTTGAGGCTTGTGATAAACATTCTGTGAAGAATGGCGGATGCGGCCTTGGTTGTCATAACCATAGGTAGCATTGAAGCGATATTTATCGCCATAAGGCATAAATTGCTGCACTTGTTGCCAACCTTCGATGGTAAGTCCATCATATTGTGTGCGGCGGTTGTGCCATTGAGGTGCACCAAAGGCGGTGATAGAAAGACGGTGGTGCTCACCGAAATCTTTAGAAAGAGAGAGGAAATAGTTCCAACCTTGGAAGTCTGAACCTTGGATGTAGCCATCGCCCCAAACGCGCGCACCCAACATGTTGAGTGCCCAACCACTCTTGGTGCGACCCGTGGAGAGATTGAAGGTGAGTTTGTTGTAACCATCGTTACCCATGCCATAAGAGAAGTAACCACCTTTCTTGGCATCGGTAGATTTGGTCACGATGTTCACCGATCCACCCACAGAAGGGGTAGACACCTTGGCAGCTCCCAAACCGCGTTGGGTTTGAATGTTAGAAGCCACGTCGGAAAGACCAGCCCAGTTTGACCAATATACACCACCCCACTCCATGTCGTTCATAGAAACGCCATTGACGAGGACAGCGACATTCTCACTCTTGAAACCACGCATCGTGATTTTGGAGTCACCATAACCACCTCCTTCACGTGTCACATAGACACCAGGGGTAGACTCGAGCACCTTGGGGAAATCGGCGGTACCCACTTTTTCTTCAATCACCACTGCACCGAGTGTAGTCAAAGCTACTGGCGTTTTGCGCGCAACGGCACGAGTGGTCACCACGGCGTCCTTCAAGCTCACAGTGGCTTGGTTCATTGGCACAAAACCGAGGTCGCGATCGCCCGTGATTTGACTACCGTTGAGGTATTGGGTTTCATAACCTACGCAGGAGAATTGGAGATTCTGCTTCGCGCCCTTGTGGGTTTTGAGGGTGAATTTTCCTTCGGCATCGGTAATGGTTGCCACTTTCGTGCCTTGCACCACAACGGTCACGCCTGCAAGAGGCTCGTTGTTCTGACTGTCGACCACTGTGCCCTTGATCACTGCCGATTGTGCCATAGCACTCACGGGGGTAGCTACGGCTACAATGGAGGCGAGTAAGAATTGCTTGTTCATTTTAGGGTGTTGTAAATGAGATTTGTATTGTTTACAGCTGCAAATTTACGAAGTTCTCTTTACTCGCGCGCAGGATATGCACGCTTTCTGAGCATTATCCGTGTTTTTTTAAGAACTTTATTACACCTCTGCTATCTCTATTTTACATTTCACTCTCTTTCTTGCGCACACTTTTGTTTTTCTTCTCTTCTTGGATTTGCTTTTTGCACACTGACGAGGACTCAATTTGCTAAAAAACAACATTTTTGGCTTAAGGACGAATTACCTGTGATTGAGGATATATGTTGATAAGCAAATAAATTCAAGTGAAAATCGCAGCATTTTCTCCCTTTTTCGTGGAAATTTGCCGAAAAATTTGGCAAATTCGAACAAATCGCATATATTTGCCCTCACAAGCCTTGACTTTTTACAAAACCAAAACGAATTGTAACTATGAAAGAAATGGCAAATGCGTTACAAGACATCCAATTAGATGATATTCGTCCCTATGCACAAACCACGAAGACGCAGAGGGAAGACCTCCTCATTGTCGAAAAACTCAGTGAGGTGGACTTGTCGCAAGTGGCCATCCAAACGTCTTTTTTCACCATCGCTGTTTGCACCGACGGCAAGGCACAATTTATGCTCAACGGCGTGCCGTGCCAAGTGCAGGCAGGCGACCTCTTCATCACTTTTGGCCGACAAACCATCGACCACTTTGAGCGAAGCGAAGACTTTCAAGGTTCTGCGCTTTTCCAAAGTCAAGAGTTTGTGCAAGAATCGCTTATGACGATGCGCTATCTTTGGCCGTATCTGGTCTATCTGATGCGACACCCCGTGATGTCGCTCTCTCCAGAAGAACGCAACATTGTGCGCGGCGACTACCAAATGCTCCGTGTGCGACTCGACCAAACACAAAAGGTGCTGAGCCAAGAACTCATTCAGGCCATCCTCCAAGTGTTTTATCTCGATGTGTGCCGGATGCTCGAACTCCGCGTGCCTCGCGAAGACCAATACAACGCTCGCACCTATAATCTCTTCTATCACTTCATGCAGATTCTTGCTGCCCACTACACCACACAACGAGAAGTGGCGTGGTATGCTAGTCAACTGTCCTTGACTCCGAAATACATGTCGGAGGTGGTGAAAAACGTCACAGGGCGCACCGTGGGACAGTGGATTTCGCTCATGGTGGTGATGGAAATCAAATCGCTCTTGCGCAACACCGACATGAGTATCAAACAAATTGCGCAGAGACTCAACTTTTCTACACAAAGTTTTCTCGGACGATATTTCAAAAATAACACGGGCATCTCGCCACTCGACTATCGAAAACGATTTTCCAACTAGCTGCCCTGTGCTCTTCCTTCATTTGCTCCGCATTGCCCATCACCCAATGACGCACTGCGAAGCCTTTGTTTTCCCAAAACCTCTCACTTCTTTTGTCTATGATCACTCTTCACAATCCTTTTCTCAAAGCCACCATCTCTACACTAGGTGCTGAGATGCACTCGCTCACCCTCATCGAGAGTGGAAAAGAAATCATTTGGCACGGCGACAAAACCTTCTGGACTGGACACTCTCCCATCCTCTTCCCCCTCGTGGGAGGTGCTTGGAATGGCACGCTCCGTCACGAAGGTAAAGAATATAAACTTCCTAAACACGGATTTGTGCGCAAACGCCAATGGGACATTGTGGAGCAACGTCCCGATTGCGTGACACTGGCCATCGAGAATTTGCCCGAAGACCTCGAAAACTTCCCTTGGCCGTTCCGTCTTGAAGTGACCTACTCGCTCCAACAACGCAAGGTGCAAGTAGATTTTCACGTGAAAAACCTTTCCGCTTCGTCCACCATGTGGTTCCAAATCGGGGGACACCCTTCCATTATGCTCCCCACTCCCTTACGCGCCGAACACAAACCGGACGCTCCCGGACACAATGCCTTCACTCTGGCCAAGCGTCCCACATCGCCCGAATTGCAACCCGCGGGCTATCTCCGTCTTGAAGGCGCTCCACACAGTTTGCTCCGCGCCTCCACACAAGGGTGCACCGAACCGCAGCGTTTCCCCATCCCCTGGAGCAAAGATGCGGCCACTTCTCAAGCACTCGCGACCAATCACCACTTCAACGCGCTCATCCCGCTCCCCATTGAACCCTTTGCCAACGCGGCGTTGCTTTACG
>CAJPLH010000102.1 GCA_905371275.1 Prevotellaceae bacterium | reverse complement strand
CTTTGAAAGAACGCTATGATAATTACAAGAAGACGCACAAGTAGTGCTTCTCTTTAGTTCTTTTTGCGCACTACGCTTCCTCCTTTGGTGCGTAGTGCTCTCTTTTTCTTGCAGATAGAGGCTTGCAATGTACCGGAGCTCTCGAAACAAGATGACAAAACAAACAAGACGCTCTAGATAACTAGCGGCTCTAGAAGAACTAGATGCTCTAGAAGAGCTAGAACCTCTAGCCTCTAATGTCTAACGTCTAATCTCTAATGTCTAACGTCTATTCTCATGGATGCATTAACGATTCAACAAAATAAACGCAAGTTGCACCGCAAACTCACCATCTTGTTGCGCACAGGAATGGTGCTTATGGAGAGTGCAGCAGACACCAACCGCATCGTTCGCAATATGCAGCGAGTGGCAGCTTTCTTGGGACTTGACGAACGCTACTTGCACATTGACGTGCTATACGGCACAATCAAGGTGAATTACAGCGACGACTCACACTCCTTTAGTAGATTTATGCACTCCGACAAATATACCATCAACATGAATGTTTTGTCGGCTGTGAGTCAACTCTCTTGGAAAGCCATTCGCGAAGATTACAGCGTGCAGCAGTTTGAGCGTGAACTCAACCGTATTCGTAAGATGAAACCTCAATATCCAGCGTGGGCTGTGACGTTAGGCACTTCATTAGGGTGTGGAGGATTCTCCGTACTTTTCGGCGGTGACTGGGCATCCTTTGTGCCGGCGACCATCGCGGGAGCTGTGGCTTATGTGGTGAGATACTTTATGCTAAAGCGTGGTTTCAACTTCTATATGGTTACCACCATGACCTCTTTTGTTGCAACACTCACGGCGTGGTTGCTCTTCCTTGTTCTGCCCACAGGATTTACCAACTATCCCTATCACTCGTTCCTTTGTTGCTGCCTTTATCTAGTGCCAGGAGTAGCCCTTATCAACTTCTTGGACGATATGCTCGACAATTATCTTCACGTGGGATTAGCGCGTTTCGCCAACGGAGTATTGCAAATCGCCTCGATGGCCTTCGGTATTGTGCTGGCAGTGAGCATCAGTAATGTAGACAACTTCCTTGGCGACCTAGCCATGGCACCCAATATCTCTTATGGAGAAGCCGCCATTGTGACAGCCATTTCCGCTATGGGCTTCGGCATGAACTTCAATGTTCCTCGTCGTTCGCTTCCTGCGGTAGCCATCTTGGGCATTTTAGGAATGTTGTTGCGCAACCTTTTAGCCTTTGATTTCAAAATAGGTTTGATCTTAGGTTCTCTTGCAGGAGCATCCCTCATTTCGCTTGTTGCCGTTCGTTTGGTGCACCACACCAGAACCCCAAATCACGTCATTTCCATTCCAGGCGTCATTCCGATGGTGCCGGGCATCTTGATGTATCGTGGCATCTTTGGGTTTGTGCATTTAGGCAACAATGTAGAAGCCTTTATGGGATCGTTCAGTAATCTGCTCAATGCTGCACTTATTGTGTTGTGTTTGTCAATCGGAGTCGCAATACCCAACATCTTTGCACGTCGTTGGATTGCCTTTTCTCGAAAACAAGAGTTACATAGATTGATAGAAGATCGTCGACGCAGAGGAAAATTTGTGGACTTCACGCTTTTCGACTGATTAGAGACTCAATTCGTCATTTATGCAACAATCCGCAACGTCAATCAATGACGTTGCGGATTGTTGTCGTTAGTAGGTAGAGGGTATGGCTCTTGCTGCTACTTCTTTATCTTTCCATTGCGTTGCACCCAAACGGTGTCGGATGCGTTGTTGTCGGTTTCACTTGCATCCGATGTTGTGTGCTGATGGGAAGAATCGGTGGAAGCGTCGTTCCTCTCTGCAAAAACAGCATCAACGGCCCACGAGAGTACACCACTCACAGGTGGATAGCATACGGACTTTTGCACACGTTCTTCATTGAGAATGCCTAGACTGTGCATTGCGGTGAGGACACAAGAGAGTAGGCAGAGATATTTTATGAAGGAGAGGGCAGCTCCTGCAGCAGAATTGATGCTTCCCAAATGGAGTTTGCCGAGCATCTTAGTGAGTAGGGTAGCAGCAAATCCGAGTACCAACGGTATGATGATCCACAAAAGAAAGAAGGCGATGATGTTGGTAACCATATTTATTGGGTTGCCCGTGGCAATGACCAACGCATCTCCAAGAGCGGAATAGACGAAGGAGGCACCCAAAAGGCCTGTGAGAAGTCCAGTGGTGGAGAGGGCTTCGCGGATGAAGCCTGCGCGCCAACCATTGTATAGGCTCCAAAGGATGACGACAATAATGAATAGATCGAGCATAATAGACGTTAGAGGTTAGACGTTAGACGTTAGAGGGGGCTAGAAGCTCTAGAAGGACTAGAAAAACTAGAAGTACTAGAAAGCCTAGAAAAACTAGTCCCTCTAGTCCTAGATTCTAAATTTCGATGCCGATTTTGGCTAAGAGTTTGCGCTCTTGTTCGTAGTGAATTTCGAGAGAGTGACCCAGCGTAGAGTCCTTGAGGTTGCGAAGCTTATCCAGTCCAGCGAGTTTGTCTGCAGGAATCACCTCACAGAAAACAAACTTCTCAAAGTAAGGTCGCACCAACTTATTACCAGCGGAGAGCATCTTACCTTCAACGATGTTTTCCACATTGTCAAGGCGGAAGAAGCGGTGGCCGTGATCATCTTCATACGCCGTGAGCAAAGCATCTTCCGCTGCAACAGGACAGAAGAAGAGCGGTGTGCGGTCGTGGTAGCGTTTGAAATGTTTGTTGCGAACCTTCTCCAAACACAGTTCCATTGGAACGCGGTTGATCGTGCCATCTTCGTAAATCATCAGCAGTGCCCCCTTCTCTTCGCGGTCGTGCACCGCCAAAGTGAGCCAACTGTCCTCCCAATTCTCCTCGTCCATCACGCACCATTCGCCATTGTCATAGAAACGAAGATAGGCCACAGTGTCCACCCCGTAGTTGTCTTCCCAACTATTCACCACATTAGAGCGAATGAGAGAAGTATGCGCAGCTTTGATTCGGGAAAGTGTGTCGAGTGGAGTGGTGGAAGCGTTGGAAAGCTTTGGTGAAGTTGCCTCCGTCGTAGATACAACATCCTCCGTAGTGGTTGATGCAACTGATGTGACAACCTCTGCCGTTGTAGCTTCAGACTGTTGCGTATCCTCAATAAATGAGCGCATTGTTGGGGTAGTATCCAACGACTGTTTGTTGCCCTGTTGCCAATCTACAATACTTTCAGAGTTGTTGAGGTCGTTTGCATTGCGCGCAGCCATAATGTTGCGCACCATTTCAGCAGAAGAAATGTAGCGTGTGCTAGAACCTTGTCGCACAAAGTAGGCATTGTCGAGAGCCACAGGTTCGTGACAAGCAGGAATGTGGAAAGCCAAGACGAGATGTTTGCCAGCAGGAACTTGTTCATCGCGCACGCGGTCGTTGATGGCCACACCAAAACTGCGGAAGATGCTATCGCGCACGTGACGTTTCAAGCGGTCGACATCGCCCTTAAAATAGTTCAAGTCCTCTTTCAAACCGCAGGCCACGCCCACGTCGTTTACCCCCAACATCAGTGTACCCCCTTGCGCGTTGAGCATACCGCACACCACTTTCATCAAGTTGTAAGTTTGCACCTCAATGTTCGGTCGCATATCATTGTCAGGTGGGAAGACAGTACTTGTCTTAAACTCAAGTTGTTGCCCTTCAATGCCAAAGGAATAGCTTTGGGGAAGTTCCACCTCAATGTGAAGCAACTCTTTGATTTGTCGGCGAATGTCCTCTTGTTGTCCTTCGAGCGGGAAACCCGCGGTGAGATTGAAGGAGAGAATCAGACTTGCCAACTGCGTGAGTTTGGGCGAAATTGTCTTTTTATTGAGCGTTTTCCACAAGAAATCGTTTTTCGTCTTATCTCCCATACTTCCCACGAGTAAAATTTCAGTGGTTTGTTCGCGAAGTGAAGGGTAGCGGTCGATAAATCCTTGAGCATCTTGCATAATGCGCTCCACCTCTTCGAGGTTGATTTGACGGTTGAGACGATAGTGTTCAATCTGTCGGAGCAATTGGCGACGCATATCAAAGTATTGCACCAAATCTTTGTGTTCCAACATTCGCGCCACAATATGTGCCACAGAAAGCAGGGCATAAGCCTTGCCGTGGTCAGGTTCCAGCATAGCTTTGTGGTCGAGGATTTGCAGCAAGAGGTGCATATCATTGTTTTCCCACATCATCACTTCTTCATCGGCCAAATTGTCGTTGTCGCAATCGCTAGACGCGGAAGAGACGGACGAGTCGGAAGCATCGGCTTCGTACACCTCACCATTAGCATAGTCAACGAGGAAGTTTTCAGTCACCGTCTTCATATCTACTGGTGCGCTGGCAAAATCGATGGCTTCTGCACGTAGGGAACGCACATTTTCTGCATTGGTGATGCGCACTTGAACGTCGTCGCCTGGCACGCATTCCATGTCGTCGGGCACTTCCACTAGCACCACGTAGCCTTCTTCCGTGACTCCGCGGAAAAGTTGACCCGCATAGCCATAGAGGTGGCAATTGGTGGGTTTGTCTTCTTCCACGAAATCGAGCATCCACTCGTGCATTTGCGCCACAATGAGCGGTTGCGCATTGAAAACAAGAAGTTCGTCTTCCGATTCGGGATCTGCCCATCCTGCAACAATTGCTTCAAAAAGCAAGGGACGTCCTTCGAAAGTAAAGGAATCGAGCGTGAAAAATGGGTTGTAGAAGAACATTCCCGTCTCCTGTGCCTTGACATAAGTGTCAATCCATCCCTCACCGCAATAGCGTTCGTCTTCAATGATGCAATAAAATCGGGTCTGTTCATTGGGGTGGCGACGCACCACGCGCACTTTCACTTTGTTTCCCACTTCAGGAACGATTTTGCGCATCACGGGGACAGGAGCTGTAACTTCTTCCTGATGAGGAGAGAAGAGAGAGCGTTCCACGTCGCTCCACCAAGTGGTCCATTCAGAGAGCGATGCGCCTGCGGCAATGCGATAGCGAGAGGGATCTTCCACCACAAGTTGCAAGCCCTGCCACTCAATCAGGCCTTCGGGCAAGATATTGCGCGCTGTTGACGTGGTCTGCGTGGGAATGAGTGTCAATCCCTCGCGACTCAGTGACAAGCGCACGAGTTCCGACTCATAAGAGTGAGGAACGAGGGTAGCAATGGCAGGTTGTTCGTCAAGCATACGATGCGCCAAAATTTCAAATTGGCGAAAATCTTGACGCCACACCAAAGACGGTTGAAAAGGTTCTGGGTCAATGAGATTCCAAAAGGCACGATCCATCAGAAGAAGTGCCATTTGGCGTGATGAATCTTCGTTAGTGATGCTGCGTTGAGGTGCCACCAACGAGAGATAATAATAGAGCATCGCTTGCAGTTGTCCTTTCTGTTGCGTCTCACCTCCCGTGAGTGCCAACAGATAGCAAATGGCCTGAATCATTCGCACCACAAGATGGCGTGATTCGTTGGAACTGCAACCTATGAAGCGGTTGGCGCGTCCAGCATTCGAGCGGATGTAGCTTTCGAGGAAGTGAGCAAAAGCCGTAGGGAGATTGCGATTTTTCCAAGCGTGTCCTTGGAGCGCAATAAAATCGAGGAGTGAGTCGATGTGCTTCTCCAACAAATCCTTGCGGAGTGTGAAGATGGTCATCATCAAACTCAGTTTGTGCTGCAGATTGTAGACATAGCCCGTTTGGTCGAGTTTATACATCACCCCCTTGATGGTTTCTTCCGCTTGCTGGTTGGCCAGCAGTTCCAGGGCTTCTGACTGTAACTCCGCTATTTCCACTCGGGTGGCAATGGCATCGCGCAGACGTTCGCTTTCCGTTGCACTAAAAGCCTTGAGCCACTCAGCGTCTTCAATGACGTGAAGAGCGATGCGTCGATAAATGTTTAAGAGCGAAATTCCACTTTTTATCTTCAATCTGCCTTTGGGTCTGTCTGGACTGACCACCCAATAGTTGGCATAAGGCGTGGCAAGAATAGCTTTAACAGGCCATTGGTGAGATTTTATTTTCAGCTGTTTGCGCATAGACTGCCAAACAGGGTTACTACTAAGGACACGCGTCAAAAAGCGATGTTCAGCCGGAGAAGGATTGCCTAATTTCAAAAGGGAGGACAAGGTGGCAGAACTTTGCGTAGAGGGGCGATTATCGAGCAGGAAGAGCAGTCTATTTTCATTGATGGTCTTCACCCTCACTTCAATCTGTTGTCTAGGTCGCAACGGTTCAGCATTGGCAGGACAAGTCACCACGATGGGAACTTGCAAATGGTCTTGCGCTGCATATCGCATATAAGCCGTGCTATCGCATTGCAAGGAGCGCAAAACAATGAACGGATAAGTTTGTTCTGCGTCATAATATGGACTCAATATCTTGGCCGTGTTCTGCACTAAAAAGAGAGAACCATCTTTTCCTTCGCGCACAAGACAAGGGAGCGTTCTTCGTTGTCGCTGTTCCAAATCATTGCGCTGAAAGTTATACATTTTGACCTTGTATTCCTGTCCTTCAGATTGAACGATAAAAAAAGTGGCTTCCGGTTCGTCGCTAATTCCAATGACGGGGAGTTCATAAAATTCGCCTTGTTGTAGCATAGGGGGAAATTTTTGAGCAGAAGTAGAGTATAAATTGTGTCCCTCCTTTTGGGGACGGAGCACGGGCTAATGGGCAACGCGCAGTATAGTATATTTTCACCTACAAATATACACATAATTTTCGAGGCAAACTCTGTTGTCTCCCACTTTTGGTGGGTAAATTGCGAAAAACTTTCGGTCTGTGGCGTCAAAAATATGTTCAGGTTCTAATGGCTGAATTGGAATAAAGCCTTGGGATTTGCGATTTGTTCACATTTCCTACCCCTCCATTTAACGCGGAAATACGAACTAAGAAAAAGTTGTTGGGAAATACGCGATTCTCAGCGGCTTTGAAAATCGCAAATTTTGGTGGTTTTTGCTCTGTTGTGGGACGTTTTTTCGAAACTTGCGCTTGTTTGTGAAGAAACGACGTGTCGTTTTGAAAAAGTGACGTGTTGTTTGTGCAATTTTGTCGGACATTTTTCCGATTTCTTCC
>CAJPLH010000101.1 GCA_905371275.1 Prevotellaceae bacterium | reverse complement strand
TTGAGTTGAATTTTTTTTTTTAGCAGCTGTCGTTGCTTGCGTAGTGTTAGGTTTCTTTTGTGAAGCTGTTACTTTTGCTTGCGAAGTAGTTGCTTTTGTTTCCGAATTAGCTACTTTGGAAGACTTAGGTTGTGCATTCTCCGTTTTGAGCTGCGTCGAGTCATTGGCGGCAGGTTGGAGGTGTAAAGATTGGAGAGGAGCATTTCTTCTTGGCATCTCTTTCAAGCGCGTTTCAGCACTTTTTGGACGCCATTCGAAAAGATCTTCAGGTCCTCTTGGTCGGATATTGTCAAACCACGCAAAGTTCGTCAAACGATTATGTTCGGGAGGCGCCATTCCGATGGGATAGGTCTTGGCAATAGGATTAGGACCAGCCCAGAAACGTTGCATCTTTTTGTCGCGCACATCAACGCGGAGCTTTGCTGCTTCGCAGTAATTCTGATAGAGGAAGGTGCTATCTTTCTCCATCGGGAAGTTTACGAGGATGGCATTACCATCTACGCGAGTCTGATAAATGTCGCCATTGCGGAAATAAGCCTGCATCAAATTGCCCGCTACTTGGTTGAAGAGCGCACTGTCGGGAAGAGATTGCACAATCAACGCTTGTCGCTCAATGTAAACAGAGTCTATCGTTGAGTCGTTGGTGAAGACATTGATTTCTTCTCCCAAGATTTGGCGGTCGTCACTCCACGCAATGGGGTCGCGATAGAGGGAGAGAAGGTTTAGGTGCGAATTGAACACGAGCGAATCGCAAACAGCCTGTATGTCCGTGCGATAAGACCGAACGTGGGGATAGCCGTGCAACACGCGATAAGCCGAGTCTGTCTTGAGATTATAGGAGTAAAGACGGAGGGTGTCTGCGTGGACAAAAAGCGTGTCTGCTCCACGTGAGAAGTTCTTGCCGAGTGCACGCTTTGTCACCATTGCTTCTCCTTTCGGCTCATTATAATAGCCATAATCTCCCAACAAAATGTTTTTGTTGTTGATGTCTACAGAGTCGATGAAAATAATGTTGCGAAAAGCTTCCGAATATCCGCGATGTTTGTCGTAACTGATGCTGTCGCCCACCAATTTTCTTCCTTTGTTGAAGAGTTGCGGTCGTTTGGTGAGTTTTGCACGTTCCGTTTGGGTGTTGTATTCTCCGTCAATGGTGTAGATGTGACTCCCACCACTAAAGAGATTGGTCGGTCCTGTGGCGTGTGCCCATTTGCTGCGTGTGTCGTAGTGCAAATCGTTGGTGAGAAGACTATCCTTTTTATTGTTGATGAGCAACACGTCCTCATTAAATTGCGCATCGCGCTTTGCCGTGAAGTATTCTCCTTTTTGTGATGTGAGCACTGTTTTCCCATCTACAATTTTTCCTCCCGTATCGTAAAACCCACTACCTTTGATGCGGTCGTAATTGAGAAGTTCGGTGTAGAGCGTCATTTTACGGTGTTTCATCACAACGTTGCGAAATACCCTCGCAAACTGCGACGTTCCATCATAATATAATGAGTCGCCCGTCAAAGACAGGGTATCTCCTTGTCGAAACTTCACTTTGCCGTAAGCCATAAATGAGTTGGAGGCTTCATAGAAAACTGCACTATCGCACGATAAGCGCATTCCGCTATGCGACAACAGCACATTTCCTTTGAGCACTTGTCCATCTCCAGTGGTGGCAACATCACGGAACAGCAAATCAGCGTGATGAATCTGAATGCGTTCATCGCGTGGCTTGGTCCGTTTGCGACTGGGCATCAAGGTGAGTGCATAAGCCTGCAGTAAGCATACGAAGAGTAGGCTTACTGCAAACAGAAATGAGCGACGAAAGAGGAAAAATTTCTTCAAAATCAAGAGGAATAGTCAGAAACTACTTGAACGATACGGTTGTCGTGCACAAGAGATAAGGATTTACCACGAAAAGTGATACCGATTACTGCTTAGAGTAATGGGATTTACCGCTAATGCACCAAGTTTTGAGGAACAAAGAGCGCACGACTATTTGAGCCATCCCGTATATTCGAACTTATGGTTGCGCCATTCGGGACTAATGCGTGTGTAGGTGGACTTAATCTTATTGACAATCCATTTTTGAATGATCTCTTGTCTGCGGTGGTTCAGGTAGACCGTGCGGAGTGTCTGGAAATCTTCTGTCAGATTCGCAGGGTGACGCTCCGTGCGACTGCGAAGTTTGACAATCGCGCAAACTTCTTGCCCTGTTTTGGGGTCAATCATAGTGAATGCCTTAGACAATTGTCCCACTTGCAGTGTATCCACCACTTTAGCCACGTCTTGAGGCAAATCCTTCATCTCAAAACGTGCTTGAATTTCGCGCGACATTGGATTAACTTGCACCATCAATCCGTGGTTGTTGCGCGTGTCCTTGTCATCAGACAATTCGCGGGCTGCATCTTCAAAAGAGAATTTGTTATTGCGAATATCTGTTCCAATCGAGTCAAGGCGCGAGATGCAACGCTCCACCTCCTCTGCCTTTATCTCTGGTTTTAGGAGGATGTGACGGGCATTAACCTTGTCGCCACGCTTTTCAATCAATTGAATGATGTGATAACCAAACTCGGTCTTTACGATTTTCGATACCTTCTTGGGGTCGTTGAGAGAGAAGGCCACATCAGCAAAAGGTTTCACCCATTGGTTGCGACCACTCAGTCCCAATTCTCCACCATTGCGCGCACTTCCGTCTTGAGAATACATACGCGCAATGCGTGCAAAATCTTCACCATCGTTCACGCGTTTGGCATAGCCATTGAGTTGTTCTTCAATACGTTCTATTTCTTCGCGCGACACTTTGGGTTGTTGCGTAATGATTTGCACTTCCACTTGAGTCGGCACAGAAGGCAGACTATCTACGGGGACTTTTGAGAAATAATCGCGCACTTCTGCAGGAGTCACTTTGATGTTGGCTGTGAGTTTGCGGCGCACACCATCCATCAATTGCTGTTCGCGAGTTTGCTGAATGTAGCGTTGACGAATTTGTGCATAACTTTTGTGCATAATCGCCTCGAGCGTTTCTTTAGATCCTGCTTTGCGTACATTTTCCGCTAGGAGTGCGTCTGCATAAGACGCAACGTCGGCCTCGGTCACTTCAATAGAGTCGAGTTCGGCTTGATGGAGAAATAACTTTTGTATGGCGATTTGCTCTGGAATCTGTGCATAAGGGTCTTTGAACACCTGTCCTTCTGCCTCTGCATTGACGCGATAATCCTCTACATCCGATAGAAGGATGGGACTATCACCGACTACCCAAATCACTTCGTCTACTATGTTTTTTTGACGAATTTGGGCAAAGGCAGCACCGAGTAATAGAAAACCTGCTGCAAAAATAGCGAAGCGTTTATTCATATATGGATAGCTTAATGGGGGATTGGAGTTATTGACTTTGAATGAAGCTCATATTTCTTGCACAACGTCTTGTTGGTCAGCTTTCCTAACTATGCGTCTTGCAATTGTCGTTGTCTAGACGGAGCATCTTGCACATTGCGTGTATTCTAGCGTCTTGCGAACCAAATGCACGGAACGTTTTAGTGAAGAAAGTAGGGCAAACATTGCACAGCCTTTTTAGGGTAGGGTGAATGCCTAGAACTAAGCAATAGCTACTGAGTTATTGCGCTAGGGGAATAGTTTTGACTACGTCTTCGTTGATGGTGATGCGGTGCGTACGTCTTAATTGTTCTAACCACATCGCTTCTAATTCTTTTTGACGAAGTTCTAACACTTCACTGCGTGCGTCTTCATACGATTGAGGACGTTTTTCAATGCGACCAGCTAGCATCGTAAATGGCATATTTTCGTGCAACAGAAATACTCTGGCTGTTTTCACACCAAATGCCAAATTGTCGATGGTGCTGTTCTCGCCTTTTTGCACGATATATCGGCCTTTAGCCATAGCAACCACACTATCTTTGTTGAGTGTCGAAGCTAGGTAATCTCGGATTTCCATATTTGCAGGAACTCCTTTGCGGAGCAACTTTTTCGCTTGTTTGGCCAAAGCTTTCGTTTGCGCTCCCACAATATAGCCAACAAAACGCGGTTGCGACCATTTCAAAGATTTTCGATTGCGCTTAAACACTTCGGCTAAAGCTATGGGGTCTTTTTCTGCAGCATCCCAAACTTTTTGCTTTGAAATCTCATACACCAGCAGTCCGTCGTGATATTCTTGGAGAAGCAATGCCAAAGTCTTGTCTTCGGTGGGAAGCGTTCGTGCTAAACTGTCCATAATGCTTGCACGAGATTGTCCCGTTTTTTGTTGAATCAGTGCCAATGACTGCTGAGCTGCCATTTCTCCGATGTCGTTCTTACGCAAGTTTTCCACGATGCTTGGGTAAACCTCTGCAAATGGTGGTAAATGCTGACGATTGCGCATCAAGATAATGTGATAGCCATAAGAGGAAAGCACGGGACGACTCACTTGATTTACCCCCAAACGGTAGGCTGCTTCCTCAAAGGCAAGTTCCGTCATACCTGGATAAATGGTGGGAAGGCGTCCGCCGTTGCGCGCTGTCCCTTGATCTTCGCTATATTTTTGCGCCAATTGCGAAAAGTCTGTTCCCGATAAAATCAATTGATAAATGCTGTCAGCTCTCTGGGAGATTGCTTCTCTCTGTGAAGCTGTCGCAGTGGAGGGAACAGCAAGGAGAATATGAGATAATTCTAGTTTGTCCTTTCCGTTAAGTTGCTGTTCTTCTTTTTGATAGACAACTTTTGCTACAGAATCAATGAAAGTTTGGTTGACTAGTCTTTTTGCCAATTGACTGTCGCGATAGAGACGAAATTCTTTGCGAAAACTTTTGGAGGTGTCAAGTCCTGCTGCTTGTGCGTCAGCAACTTTCAGTAGATAATCGAGATAAAGGTTGAGATAATCTCGGGGCGCAAGCGAAACTTGACCACTTAGCATCTTGTTCTTCTGATAGGCATAAACAAACTCCTCACGAGAGATGGGGCGTCCATCAATCGTGGCTACTACAAATCGGTTAGTGGACTGTGCCACAGCGGATAGCGTAGCGCAACATAACCAGAAGAAGACAAGGAATTGTTTCATAAGAACAGAGAAATATCTGAAGCGTTGGTAGATGAGTCTAGAGCGTGCGAACGAAGTTAAGGAAAAATCATTCTCATTTTCACGCAAACGAACGGACAAAACGCAGTTTCTTGTTTAGGCCGTGAAAGGTCTTCGGGAGATTTAATCCCCCAAAGACCCTTGTGTGCGACCTTATTTTGATATTGTTTTGTAGGTGTAATTCATTTCATCTAATCATTTAACCATTAGCATCTAATAGTTTGAAATTCAGAAATGAAGGCTTATCCTATTCGCTGCGAGAATAGTTGGGAGCCTCACTTGTAATAGTGATGTCGTGAGGGTGGCTTTCTTGCACACCAGCATTGGTAATGCGTGTGAACTTAGCATTGTGGAGCAACTCGATTGTAGCCGCACCGCAGTAGCCCATACCTGAGCGAAGACCACCCACAAGTTGATAAATCACTTCTTGAACACTGCCTTTGTAAGGAACGCGACCTGCAATTCCTTCGGGAACAAGTTTCTTCACGCTGTCCACACCGCTTTGGAAATAGCGGTCTTTAGAGCCATTTTCCATTGCTTCCAAAGAACCCATACCGCGGTAAGTCTTGAACTTACGACCATTGAAAATGACGGTTTCACCAGGACTTTCTTCGCAACCAGCCACCAATGAACCAATCATCACACTGTAACCACCAGCAGCAAGAGCCTTGACAACGTCACCAGAATAGCGCAAGCCACCATCAGCAATGAGGGGAACACCTGTGCCTTCCAAGGCTTTTGCCACATCATAAACAGCAGACAATTGAGGAACACCCACACCAGCTACGACGCGTGTGGTGCAGATAGAGCCAGGTCCAATGCCGACTTTCACCGCGTCTGCACCCGCTTCTACAAGCATTTTCGCAGCTTCTCCTGTGGCAATGTTACCCACTACAAAGTCTACTTCAGGGTATTTCGCTTTCGCTTCTTTGAGTTTGTCTACCACGCCTTTTGAATGACCATGAGCAGTGTCGATGACAATGGCGTCAGCACCAGCAGCAACGAGCGCATCAATGCGTTCCATTGTGTCTGCGGTGACACCCACACCAGCTGCAACGCGCAAGCGACCCTTGGCATCTTTACAAGCCATAGGTTTGTCTTTTGCTTTGGTGATGTCTTTATAGGTAATCAAACCCACCAATTTGCCGTGGTTGTCAATGACAGGGAGCTTTTCAATCTTGTTCTGTTGCAAAATTTCGCTAGCAGCAGCCAAGTCTGTGGTTGTGTTTGTCGTTACCAGATTTTCCGAGGTCATCACTTCGTCAATGGCCTTGTCGAGGTTGTGCTCAAATCGGAGATCGCGGTTGGTGACGATGCCTACAAGGTGCATATTATCGTCTACCACAGGGATACCGCCAATGTGATATTCAGCCATTAAATCGAGGGCTTCACGCACTGTCTTGCCACGTTTGATGGTGATAGGGTCGTAAATCATACCATTTTCGGCACGTTTCACGATAGCGACTTGACGAGCTTGGTCCTCAATCGACATATTTTTGTGGATTACTCCGATACCTCCCTCACGAGCAATGGCAATAGCCATAGGAGCTTCGGTCACGGTGTCCATTGCGGCAGTGACAAAGGGAATTTGAAGCTCAATGTTGCGCGAAAACTTCGTGCTGAGTGACACTGTTCGTGGAAGAACTTCGGAATAAGCTGGGATGAGAAGGACGTCATCGTAGGTGAGACCATCCATGACAATTTTGTCGGCAATAAAATTGGCAGTCATAAGGCGATGAATGAAATTAAATTGCGTGCAAATTTACCTATTTCTCGTGATATAACCACGAGATTTCTCGCTTTTTTGCTGAAAAAAATGTGGAGCTACACGTTCGCGGATTACAGGATGGTGGATTATTTGCCCTTACGCGTATACGCGCATACTACAGGAGTTTATGTTTTTTGCTGTCACAAGTGTCACACTCGTAGGTAAAACAATCCGTCATTTTGGGTAAAACAATCCGTCATTTTGGGTAAAACAATCCGTCATTTTGGGTAAAACAACACGTCGTTTTGGGTAAAACAACACGTCATTTTGTGAAAAACGACACGTCGTTTTGGGTAAAACAAGCCGTCGTTTTGGGTGAAATAACCTGTTATTTGCTGTGAGAAAATACTAGTTTTGGGGATGTAAGCGTTAGATTTGTCTTGATT
>CAJPLH010000100.1 GCA_905371275.1 Prevotellaceae bacterium | reverse complement strand
CGGCAGTGTTGAGTACAATCATTGCCGTAGAACAGTTGGCACTAGAACCGAGAGCACGGAATTCAAAGCGGTTGCCTACGAATGCAAAAGGCGAAGTGCGGTTGCGGTCGGTATTGTCTACGAGAATTTCAGGAATCTGTGGAATATCGAGTTTAACCTCTTGTTTTCCGCCCATAGCCGTGAGTTCATCCGAACTAGAATTAGCCACAGTTTCAATGAGTTCGCTCAATTCCTTACCCAAGAAGGAAGAGATGATGGCTGGAGGCGCCTCGTGTCCGCCGAGTCGGTGTGAGTTCGTAGCACTCATGATACTTGCTTTGAGCAAACCATTGTGGCGATACACTCCCATCAGCGTTTCAACGACGAAGGTGAGGAAGCGGAGAGTTTCTTCAGGCGTTTTGCCTGGTGAGTGCAAAATGGCACCTGTGTCGGTGTTGAGCGACCAGTTGTTGTGTTTACCACTACCATTGATTCCTGCGAAAGGTTTTTCGTGGAGTAAGCAACGGAAGCCGTGTTTGCGCGCAATGTTGCGCATGAGCGACACGAGCAACATATTGTGATCGACGGCAAGGTTGCACTCTTCGTAGATGGGAGCGAGTTCAAATTGGTTGGGAGCCACTTCGTTGTGTCGCGTTTTACAAGGAATACCTAATTCTAGGGCTTGAATTTCCAAGTCGCGCATAAATTCTGCCACACGTTCGGGAATTGCTCCAAAATAGTGGTCTTCCATCTGTTGGTTTTTCGCACTATCGTGTCCGAGAAGCGTGCGTCCGGTGAGCAAAAGGTCGGGGCGCGCAGCATAAAGACCTTCGTCAACAAGGAAATACTCTTGTTCCCAACCGAGATTGGTAGAAACCTTTTGCACATCGTCATAGAAGTATCGGCAAACTTCGAGAGCTGCTTGGTTTACTGCCGCAAGCGATTTCTTCAGCGGTGCTTTATAATCCAGTGCTTCTCCTGTGTAACTGATAAAAACCGTGGGAATCATCAAGGTGTCACCGATGATAAACACAGGGCTTGCAGGGTCCCAAGCGGTATAACCACGCGCTTCGAATGTAGAACGGATTCCTCCATTAGGAAAAGATGAAGCGTCAGGCTCTTGTTGTACTAGAAGTTTACCAGAAAATTCTTCTACCATGCCGCCTTTGCCATCGTGTTCGACAAAAGCATCGTGTTTTTCGGCAGTACCTTCTGTGAGTGGTTGAAACCAGTGTGTGTAGTGTGTCACTCCCATTTCAATAGCCCATTGTTTCATGCCTTGAGCTATCACGTTTGCCGTAGGAATGTCAAGCGGAGTGCCATTGTCCAACGCCTGCACATATTGTTGATAGGTGCGGAGAGGGAGATATTTGCGCATCTTCTCTTGCGTAAAGACATACTTGCCGTAGTATTCTGACGGACGTTCGGCTGGTGCAGCCACAGGCACTGGACGTTTCTTAAACGCCTCTTCGACCACTTTGAATCTCAGTGTACTCATTTGTTGAGGAGGGTGAGGGGGATAAAAGAGTAAGTGATATTATCCCAAATCGGTCATTAGACGGTTATAGTGCAGCTCAATATAGAGGAGATGTCTTCCTGTCGTCTTTCATTTTTTGTAGGCATCTTATTCTCCGTTTGTTCTCGATGTAGTCCACTACGCCTTCGAACTAACAACAAAACATCTGCTCAACAATCAAATGAAATCGATTCAGGCTCTAATGACCGATTTGGAATTATCCAAGGCGAAGTTACAAAAAATCGAGGTAAACACCGAAGACTTAGTGGATTTTCAGTGGAATTGCTCGTTTTTAGTAATATATTTTTATAGTTTATTCTTGTAATTGCTACTTTCTCTTTGCAGAAGTGGAGCGTGCAAATGGAGAATTTCGTTGTTTTCCAACCAAAGCGAAAGCGTCTGTTTCTTCATATTCCATACCTCCTCAATGAACATGTAGAGAATCATGCAATTTATATAGGTGTTTATTCCGAAGAACTCGCACGCGATAATTCTCCGTTTATCCTTGGTTTGTTGTGCAGAAAACCGTAATTTTGCTCTAGTATTCGACCAAATAGGAGGAAAGTAAAATGCGTTTCTAGTTCTGCTTTGGAGGTTGTAACCAGTTATTGGTTCTAATGTCTAACTTCTAACTCTTCTAACGTCTAACTACTTGTTTCTTTCGAATTATGTTACGATTCATCTCTACACTTCTTCAACCACTTAAAAAGTTATTCAAATCTATGCTCCCTTTTCCCTCTTTATCCGTCAGCGAATTTGAAACCTATCTGCAATCCACGCCACAAGTGCAATTGGTCGATGTGCGCACACCTTCGGAATATGCAGAAGGACATCTTTCGGAAAGCCTTAATATAGATGTGATGTCGCCAGGTTTTTCTGCCAAAGCACAAGAACTTCTCAATGTAAATCGTCCTGTCGCAGTGTATTGTCGCAGTGGAGCGCGCAGCAAACAAGCCGCAATGTTATTGACTAGACAAAACTTCCAAGTCGTAGATCTTGATGCTGGATACCTAGGATGGGTAGCCAGTGGAAGAAATGTTGCGCAAAATGGATAACATCTCTGCCGCATTAGCACCGTTCTGCCACGATTTGTCCACCGCTCAGCACCTCATCAATCAGTGGGGCGCTGAGCGGCGGCCTTTCTTTTTTGTCATCAACTACCATCTCACCCAATCTTTGGTGATTCCTTTGGATGGTTGGCCGCAAGAAACATTGTATTTTGAGTTTGCAGGACGCCGCGGAAGTAATTTTCCTGCGATTTCTGTGGGTCAGTTAGAGGAGATTTCTGCGATTCCCTCGCAGATAGAATGGAAAATCGCACCTCCATCGTTGAGCGACTACAAACGCGCTTTCGAGAAAGTGCAACATCATTTGCATCGTGGAGATAGTTTTCTTACGAATCTGACCTTTTCCGTGCCAGTTTCCACCAATCTTACGCTTCGTCAAATCTATCATTTTGCTCGTGCTCCATATAAATTGCTGTGGGACAACCATTTCGTGTGCTTTTCTCCCGAACCGTTTGTCGAAATTTCTGAAGGAATGATTCGCACATTTCCAATGAAGGGAACCATCGATGGCACTGAGTTGCAAGCTGAACAACAGTTGATGGATAATGTCAAAGAAAAAGCTGAGCACGCTACTATTGTTGATTTGTTGCGCAACGATTTGAGTCAAGTAGCAACGCGAGTACAAGTGTCGCGCTATCGCTATGTTGAAGAAATTCAGACACATAGAGGCGCATTGCTCCAAACGAGCAGCGAGATTGTGGGTCAGCTTCCCGACAACTATCTCTCTCATTTGGGAGATATACTTTTTCCTTTATTGCCAGCTGGGAGCATCACAGGAGCACCCAAGCAAGCCACAATGCAAAGCATAGCAAAGGCTGAAACTTACGAGCGTGGTTTTTATACTGGAGTGATGGGACATTTTGATGGAACTTCGCTTCAAAGTGCCGTGATGATTCGTTTCATAGAGCAACAACAAGATGGTTCCCTTTTGTTTAAGGCGGGTGGGGGCATCACCATTCGCAGTGATGTGGAGAGCGAGTATCAAGAATTGCTCGACAAAGTTTATGCACCTGTGGCATTCAAATTTTAGTCTATGTTGGACATAATCTTTCAAGAATCAACCGTCTATCTGCAAGATTTCTATGTGGATAGCGCATTTGTAGAGGGCATCAACGAATTGGTAGAAACCATTTGTGTCTTCAACGGAACAGCGTTGCGCTTGCCCTTTCATGTAGCACGAGTGCGAGCCAGTTGTCAAACGCTGAGGTGGAAAGACGTGAGTAAGGAACTGTTGCAAACTTGGCTAACATTTTTGCAAAACATTCCGCATGAATACCAAAAGGGGCGTGTGATGATGCGCACTGTCTACAATGAAACAGGTGTTTGCAGCGTCACTTTTCAGCAGTATCAGTTGCGTCCAGTGCGTTCGCTCCGATGCGTAAAAGCCGATCATCTCCATTATTCGCTAAAATCTACTGATCGCAGCGGAATAACGCAGTGTGTGGAACAACGAGAAAATTGCGATGATGTGTTGATTTTGCAACACAATTTGCTCACTGACACTTCTATTGCCAACATCGCTTTCTTAAACGAAGAACAAGGGAATTGTTGGATGACTCCAGCAAATCCCTTGCTCCGTGGTACCCATCGAGCGGCTCTCCTGCGCTCTAGCATCATCATAGAAGATGCTGCACTAACCCTAGATCGGTTAGAAGAATTTTCGCGCATTCGTCTGTTCAATGCAATGATAAAGTGGGGAGAAATCGAACTCCCCATCAGTGCCATTGTCAGTGGAGAGCGAGATTAGTACATTGTGTCACGATTTTGGATGAAGTTGATAGCCTATCTCTCCCACAGCTTTTATGATGTCTTCGTCAGAAGCAGTGCCCATAATATGCGCTTCACCGTCTTCCAACGACACCGAAGCCTGCATCACCCCTTCAACTCCGAGAATTGCTTTTTCAACGTGGTTGCGGCAGTGATTGCAGGTCATGCCTTCCACGGAAAACTTGCGAACAAAACTTGCTTCATCTTCTGATTGTTGCGTTGCAAAATCATTTTGCGGATAAAGTTTTCTCCACAGCGGAAGCACGATGAAGGTATAAATCAAGAGAGCACCAAGGAGGAGCGTGCTTGCCCATTGAAACCACGGAGTTTCTATGTGGTGGCAAGCATCTGTGGGTGTTGAAAAATGAGTAAACCATTCTCGAGGAAAAGCATAGTCAATGAGTAGCGCGAACCCCAAAGCACCCAGCACCAGTGACATCAGATATACCACAAGGTTGCGACGTCCCAAGGCGCGATGAATCACCAGCACAGAAGCCATATTGGCTGCAGGGCCAGCCATCAAGAGGATGAGAGCTGCCCCAGGAGATAATCCTTTGAGCATGAGTGCAGCAGCGATGGGAATGCTTCCAGTGGCACAAACATACATGGGGATAGCGATGAGCAGCACTACAATGTAGCTAAGAAAAGGAATTTCTGTGAATTGAATGAAGAAATTGTCGGGAACGTAAAGGGTAATCAATCCTGCGACCACCAATCCAATGAGTAGCCATTTGCCAATATCGCGCATCATATCCACAAAACCATAGCGCAGCGCAATCCCTATTTTAGCGAGTATTGACGTGTGTTTGCGCTCAATGGTGCAAGAAGCCGCCTTTATTTCAGCTTCAACGGCTGATTTTTGTGCGTCAGTTTCAGTGGTCGCAAATCGATTGACCATTGTACCCCCAAAAACAGACGTCACCAAGGCCGCTACTGGACGCAGTATGGCAAAAGGAAGTCCGAGAAGCGAGTAAGTAGCAAAGATACTGTCTACTCCCGTTTGGGGAGTAGCAATGAGAAACGCGGTGGTAGCCCCTCGCGAAGCCCCTTCCTTGCGCAGCGACATAGCCGTAGGAATCACCCCACACGAGCAGAGGGGTAGGGGAATGCCGAAGAGCGCAGCATAGAGCACAGAGCGGAGATTGTTACCACTAAGAAATTTACTATACAGTTGTCCCGGCACAAAAGCGTGCATCAATCCTGCAATAAAGAATCCCAAGAGGAGATAGGGCGACATCTCGTGAATGAGTCGAAGTATTTCGTGCATATGTTTTAGTTTTTGTCAAGACTACTATTGTTCTTGGCAGGTTTTTTAAGAAAAGGCAATCTCTACGCAGAGATTGCCTTTTTTCTTGTTGAATACGCGTCTGGATTTCAATAGGAAATCCGTCTTACACTAATCTTAGTACGTGTGAAGGAGATTACATCATGCCGCCCATGCCACCCATACCAGGAGCACCCATAGGCATTTCAGGAGTATCTTCCTTCTTATCGCAAATCACGCATTCCGTGGTGAGGAACATACCAGCCACAGACGCAGCATTTTCAAGTGCAACGCGAGTCACCTTGGCAGGATCCACCACACCCACTTCGCGGAGGTCGCCGTAAGTGTCGTTCTTAGCGTTATAACCGAAGTTTCCTTCGCCTTCGCGCACCTTGTTCACCACAACTGCGCCTTCAACACCAGCGTTTTTGCAGATTTGACGGAGAGGTTCTTCGATGGCACGGCGAATGATTTGGATACCCGTGTTTTCGTCAGCGTTATCGCCAGAGAATCCTTCGAGCGCAGCTTGAGCGCGGATGTAAGCCACACCACCACCGGTCACGATACCTTCTTCCACGGCAGCACGAGTGGCGCAAAGTGCATCGTCGCAACGGTCTTTCTTCTCCTTCTGTTCGGTTTCGCTAGCCGCACCCACTTGGAGCACGCACACGCCACCAGAGAGTTTACCCAAACGTTCTTGGAGTTTCTCCTTGTCGTATTCAGAAGTAGAATTTTTGATTTCGTTCTTGATTTGTTGGATACGTTGCGCAATAGCGTCTTTGTCGCCATGTCCGTCCACAACAGTGGTGAAGTCCTTAGACACACTCACCTTGTCGGCCGTTCCCAACATCTCGATGGTAGCTTGTTCGAGTTTCAAACCCTTTTCTTCGCTGATCACCACACCGCCAGTGAGCACTGCAATGTCTTCCAACATCGCTTTGCGACGGTCGCCGAAGCCAGGAGCTTTCACAGCGCAAATCTTCAATTGCGTGCGCAAGCGGTTTACCACGAGAGTGGTCAATGCTTCGCTGTCCACATCTTCTGCAATCACAAGGAGAGGACGTCCACTTTGCACGGCAGGTTCGAGCACGGGCATGAACTCTTTGAGATTAGAAATCTTCTTGTCGTAAATCAAGATGTAAGGATTCTCCATTTCGCAAGTCATCTTCTCCGGATCAGTCACGAAATAAGCAGAAAGATAACCACGATCGAACTGCATACCCTTCACGGTCTTGAGGACAGTGTCGCGACCCTTAGCATCTTCGATAGTAATCACGCCGTCTACAGACACTTCGCGCATACCATCGGCAATGAGCTTACCAATTTCAGCATCGTTGTTGGCAGAGATAGTGGCTACTTGTTCGATTTTGTCGTAGTTTGTACCCACTTGTTCTGCTTGCGCTTTGATGCTTTCCACCACTTTGCCCACAGCCTTGTCGATACCGCGTTTGAGGTCGAGAGGATTAGCACCAGCAGCCACGTTTTTCATACCTTCGGTGAGAATGGCTTGTGTGAGCACAGTAGCCGTCGTTGTGCCGTCGCCTGCATCATCACCCGTCTTTGAAGCCACGCTCTTCACGAATTGAGCACCAGCGTTTTGGAAGGGATCTTCAAGTTCAAT
>CAJPLH010000099.1 GCA_905371275.1 Prevotellaceae bacterium | reverse complement strand
ACAAAGATACGATTAAATTCTGAATAATTGCTCGGTTGCTCGATTATTCCGTAGATTTGGGGAGACAATGCGGAGAAAGTTCACAAAAAAAACGTGAGAGACAATTCTAGAAGTCTCTCACGTTTCTATTTGATTCCCCTCGTTTAGGGGAAAATCCCCTCATTTTTGGAGAAATGTCGTTTATCTCTCAAGAAAATGTCCCTTGTTTTTGGAGAAATGTCGTTTATCTTTCAAGAAAAAGTCCGTTGTTTTTGAAGAAATGTCCCACGTTTTTGGAAATCCTTCTCCTCCTTTCCCTTTGTCCTCTCTCTAGGATGCAGCGGAGAGGGGAGGATTCGTTGTTGTTAGATTTGGTGACTTTCCACCATTCTCACCACGCGTTCTGTGAAGCGGTCGTCGCCTTCGGGATCATAGTGCTTGTTGAGGTTGAGGCCAAAGATAAAGGAAAAACCTTGCCATATATTCGCTCGCATAGAACCGATGAAAGCTTTGGCAATTTGGTATCCCGTTTGATTGCATTCTCGGTCGATAAGTTTCACAAGAAGACGTCCTTGCGAGCGCGTGAGTCGTTCGATGACAGGTTTGTATTCCTTCTGCAAACCCGATTCCACGCGGTCGATGTGTGCCTGTCGTTCCTCTTTGGGGAGTGTTTGAATGAAATCGTAAGTTTCGGTGATGATGATTCTCACGGTTTTGGCATAGGGCAAAAGGAGTTTGATGTTGGCCACGAGTCTATTGTATCGCTCTTCTTCTTGTGGCGACTTAAACACCATAGGTGGATATTTGTAGATGGCCGGCATGATAATGTGTGGAATGCTGTCCCCTTTGTAGAAAGCCTTTCCCACTTCCACGTCCATAGGGATGGCCGCATTCATTTTGCTGGTATCTTTGGGCATTTCGGGCACATCTTTTGGCACATCTTGGGCATAGATAGTGGCGGTGGTGAAGAGTGTGCAACAAAAGAAGATGATGCGTAGCAGTCTATTCATAAATGACGATAACGATATTTTTGGCGAAAGTACGAACTTCCTCGTGGATTTGGAAGGGAGTAATGATAAATAACGTAAAAGTGTGGAGGTTTGTGGTGAAAAATGAAACCCTTTGCTCAAGAAAGTTGCTTTTTTGCTCTAAAACTGTTTATTGGATATGGCAAAAATAAAGTATTACACGGTAAAGCGTGACAAAAAGCAAGAAAATGTCGCAGAAAGCAACAAAAATGCGTGTTTGGCTTTGTGGATTAGTGAGATTATCTTATATTTGCAATGTCACCCCCTCATCGCATCGGTGAGTTTGAGTGTAGTGTCGGAGTGAGATGACACCAAACTTAAGTTGGCGGTGATTTTCCAGCAAAGGCTGTTTTCAGGATGGCCACATTGCTTCTCGATGTTCCACGGAGTGAGTGGCATTGAGATAAGCATTGTCAGTGTGTCACCCCAAAAATCACGATGCAAGACATAACAAGCCATAGCCTTTTCCCCTCTTGTTTTAGAAAAACGGGACAGCGCGTTAGGCACCACTCAGCAAAACAACAAAAAACTATTTTATATCATTCATCCAATTTAAGCATAATGAGGTTAGTATTGATTCCACTAAGCACCCTGCTGGCAGGCGCGAGCTTGACGGCAAGCGCGGCACAAGCCTTGCCCCCGATGCCCATAGCACAGACTGCGCAGCAAAAAGACCAAACGGGAAAAGTCATCAAAGGTCGCGTCATTGATGGCAACGGCGAGCCCCTCGTTGGTGCAACCATCAAACTTAAAGGTGGCAACGGTGTATATTTCACCGACCACAATGGTAATTTTGAAATCATCACGAAGAAGACTCGTGAAGAAGTCACTGTGACGTATATTGGTCACGTGTCGCAGACACTCTTTTTGTTCCCTGGTAACGAAACAACGATTCCTCTTGCTGCCGACAACACTTCGCTCAGTGAAGTGGTGGTGACGGGTTTTGTGAACAAATCGAAGGTGAGCTTCACCGGTTCTCAAACCACGGTGCAAAAAGATCAACTGCTGTCTATGGGTACGAAAAACGTGTTAGAGAGTTTGCAGAGCTTTGTGCCAGGCCTTGTGATTGCAGAAAACAACTTGGCTGGTTCTAACCCCAATAAGCGTCCAGACCTCAACATCCGTGGACGTGCCACTTTTGATGGTTCTGCCAATATGCCCCTCTTTGTCGTTGATGGCACAGAGGTGAGTGCAGACTATGTGTATGATATGGATATGAATGACATCGAGTCGGTGACGGTGCTCAAAGACGCTTCTGCCTCTGCGCTCTATGGTTCGAAGGCTTCAGCTGGTGTCATTGTCATCACCACCAAAACGATGAAACCTGGTCGTTTGCGTTTGAACTATAGTGGCACCTATCGTTTGTCTACTCCCGATTTGACCGACTACCGTATGCTCAATGCTGCTCAAAAATTGGAGTTTGAGCGTTTGGCTGGACTTTACACTGACAAAACCGACCTTGAACGTCAATATCGTCTTGATAAGGAATACAACCGACTAGCGCAAATCGTGCGCAGTGGAGTCAATACAGACTGGTTGTCAAAGCCCTTGCGCAACGGTTTTTCTCAAAACCACAGTTTGAGCATTGACGGCGGTGACGACTATGCACGCTACAACCTTGGTTTACGCTACTCCACAGACGACGGTGTGATGATTGGTTCTAAGCGCGATCGTTTGTCCCTTTTCTTCAAGTTCTCTTACAACAAGCCAGGTGCATTCTCTGTCAACAACTCCACCACTTTGATGTCTGTTGATTCGGAAGAGTCGCCTTATGGTTCTTTCTCCGACTATGTGAAGCAAAACCCCTACGAACAGCCTTATGCTGCCGATGGTTCGCTCCATAAAAAATTGTCGAATCTTGAAGAAAACCCCTTGTATGAGGCACAAGCAGGCAATTTCAACAAGTCTGAAAATCTCAACATCCTCAACACCACCACGCTGCAAGTGTGGTTCTCCGATGCCTTCCGTCTCAATGGTGATTTCTCTTTCACCAAAGATATGTCCACGAGCAACAACTTCAGGTCTCCGCTTGCTCTCAGCGAGTTGAACAAAACAGACGTTTCTCAGCGTGGACAATTGACAGAAAGCCACACAAGCCTAGTGCGCTATGCCGGTAAGTTGATGTTGTCTTATAATAAGAATTTGTTTGGTAAACTCTTCACGAGTGCTACGGCAGGTTCTACCATCGAAGCCAACAATGGCGACAACACCTCTTATTCTTCAGTGGGTTACTATTCTGCCAATCTCTCTCACCCAGCTTTTGCAGCTGCCTATCTTGATGGAAAGCCCGGCGGTTCCGACAACATTTACCGCACGGTGGGCTTCTTTGCCAATGTCAACTCCATTTGGGACAATAAATACTTCCTCGATTTCATTTATCGCTACGAAGGTTCTTCCAAATTTGGTAAGAACACTCGCTTCGCCCCATTCTGGAGTGTGGGTTCGGGTTGGAACATCCACAACGAATCTTTCCTCAAAGGCAAAGGCGTGGATTTGCTCAAGTTGCGTGCTAGTGTAGGTTATTTGGGTAACATCTCTTTTGAACCCTATCAAGCCATCACTTCTTACAACTATGCAGCGGGCAACAACTATGTGAAAGGCATTGGTGCAATTCCCAAAACGATTGGTAACCCCGACTTGCGTTGGGAGCGCACCCTCACCACCAATGTCGGTGTGGACCTCACGATGTTCAAGGGGCGTTGGGATTTGACGCTCGATGCTTACATCAAAAACACGGACGATTTGCTCGTGAATGTCACCAAAGCTCCTTCAGTGGGTGTGGCTTCAGCACGTGAAAACTTAGGTGCTATCGAAAATCGCGGTGTGGAACTCCGCACGCGTGTAGTGCCCATCAGCACCAAGCAAATTCAGTGGTCTGTTTCTGCCACTTATGCCTACAACAAGAGTAAGATTAAGCAAATCAGTAATGCGCTGATGAACAAGAATGAGGAAAACCGCAACGCAACGGGCAAGGCTCCCCTTCCCATTTACGAAGAAGGCGGTTCACTCACAGCTGTTAAGGTGGTGCCTTCAGCAGGTATCGACCCCGCAACAGGACGCGAAGTCTACATCAAGCGCGATGGTTCTTACACCTTCGACTATGATGCTCGCGACAAGGTGACCTTCGGCGACGAATCACCTCTCGGACAAGGTAGTTTGAGTTCTTATTTCACCTACAAACAGTGGTCAGCTTCAGCCTCCTTTGGTTATTCCTTTGGTGGTGTGGTCTACAACCAAACTCTTGTGACTCGCGTGGAAGGTGCAAATCCAAAGAACAATGCAGATGAACGAGTGTTCAACGACCGTTGGAAAAAGCCTGGCGACTATGCTAAATATCGCAACATAGCCGACTATTCAGTGCCCCAACAAACCAGTCGTTTCGTTCAAGTGAACAATTATCTCACGCTGCAATCTTTGTCAGTGGCTTATGAATTTACTCCTTGGCAGATTCGCAAACTCGGTCTGACGCGTATGCGTTTAGAATTGCTCACCAACGATCTCTTCTATCTCTCTTCTATCAAGCGTGAACGCGGACTTGACTATCCCTATGCACGCAGCGTAGAAATGTCAGTGAGATTCTCGTTCTAACCCTTTGCCCCATTACTGCAATGAAGAAATCAATCCTCAACTCAATATGTGTGGCAGCCTTCGCGCTGTCGGCTGCCTCTTGCAACGACTTCTTGGATGTGCAGCCCAAAGGCACACTCACTGAAGATGTTCAGTTCAAGCCCACTCAAGGCTATTACGATGCGATGTATGGTGTGTATAGCAAAATGGCTAGCACCGACCTCTATGGCGGAAATCTGTCTTATGGCTTTGTCGATAAACTTGGACAACTTTTTGGCAAACTCAATACGAATGAAACAGACACCGAAATTCTGAAATACGATTATCAGAATAGCAAGGTGCGCGCCATCATCGACAACATTTGGAAATCGCAATATGAAGGCATCTCTTATGTCAACAACGTCATCAAGAACGTAGAGTCTACGTCTTTGCGCGATAAGAACCTACAATTGGTGCGTGGTGAAGCCTATGGCCTTCGTGCTTTCCTCCATTTCGACCTCGTGCGCTTGTTCTGCCCTGACTATCGCACCAATCCTAATGCCGAATATGGTGTGCCTTATGCCGAAGATTTCAATTTGGCCAACAAGAATGTGTACACCCTCAAAGGCACTTACGAACACATCCTTCGAGACCTCAACACCGCTGAAAGCCTTTTGGCCAACGACACAGTGGTTGCTCCCATTGTGGAAGTGGGTAGCGACTACGACAACGGTCGTGCTCGTCAATTCAACCTCTATGCCGTCTATGCCACCAAGGCACGCGTGTATTACACGATGGGCGACAATCAGAAGGCTGCAGAGTATGCCAAGAAGGTGATTGATGCCAAACAGAGTTTCTCGCTCACAGAGTCGCGTAATTTTGACAAAGTGCGCAGATTCCCAGCTGATAGAGAAATGATTTTTGGACTCAACAATCGCACCCTGTCTCAAAGTGTCTACAATACCTTCTTTGGCTACACCCAAAGTAGTGGTAACTTCACCGAATCTCGTAAAGATTTGGAGACCCTCTATGAAACAAAAACCTTCACTTCGAGCAATGTTGATGTGCGTTATTCCGCGTTCTATCGCAAGGAAGGAGGGGCTTTTATATTCTTACGATTCATAGCCAACGAAAGCGAATCGCGCAGCAGTGCTCTTCAAGGTTTGACTTTGGTGCGTCTGCCCGAGATGTACTACATCCTTGCAGAGTCATTGTATGACACCGACCCCAAGGCTGCCAAGGCTGCGCTCGACGAAGTGAGAAAGAGTCGCGGACTCCAACCTAGCGACGATGCTAAGTTCCTCACCAAAGATACTTTCTTGCAAGAAATGATCAACGAACGTATGCGTGAGATGCCCGGAGAAGGTCAAGTGTTTTATGCGCTCAAGCATTACAACAAGCCCTTCAAAGCGCTTAACGGAAGAACGACCATCGAACCCTCTCCCGCACGTTTTGTGTTGCCTCGTCCCGATCGCGAAATTGAATTCGGTAACAAGCAACAATAATAGGTTTCCTTTTCATTTTCCTAGTCTAGTGTCGTCAACTAGCCTATTTGTCTGAGTAGTGACGCACTAGTTCAAAGAAAATGCCGACCATAGTCCAACAGAGTAGGGCACACGCCCTCTCTGGCGGCTATAGTCGCTCAACCAGTTGATAAAAATATATCAAGATGAAGCACTTTTTCATATATTACTCTTGCCTTTGCTTGCAATGTGTGGGCTAGGCTCGTGCAACAGCATCGTTTACGATGAAGAGTATAGCAAAGATGGGTTCTATCACGCCCAGAATGCAGTTTATTTCCATTATCCCGAAGCCAGTGATACCTTAAGATTCTATTCTTTTGGTACACTTCCCGTAGATAGCCAAAAATATGTGATGAACATCCCCGTGCGCATAGCCGGTGTTCCTCAAAAACACGCGCAAAAGTTCAAACTTGTGGTGGATACAGCTTCGACGATGAAAGCCGGTGTACACTACAAAGAGCTAAACCTAGAACCCGTGGTGCCTGTGGATTCTGTGGATGCCGTGGTTCTTGTAACTTTGTTGCGCAATGCTTTGTCGCCCGACAAAGACACCCTCAAGTTGATTCTTCGCTTGGAACCCACTTCTGATTTGGCATTGAAATATCCCAAAGCCAACAAGGTGGAAATTCAAGTAACCAATGTAATTACCGCTCCTTATTGGTGGGAATACTATATAGACAAATTTGGGATTTTTGAGCGTCGCAAATATCTTATGATGTTGGCTTACTATCATTCTAATGAGTCTGAGCTCATGGAGGCCATGTGGCAAGATAGCAATCAATTCTTCTTGAACTTTATGAAAGTGTATCGTACCTTGCAAGCCGATCCCACTTACGACAAATCCTTCCTTCCTGCTAATCCTTACAACCCCTACAAATAAAACTTATGAAAAGATTTAATCAACTATGCCTCTTCTCGCTAGCGGCTACTAGTATGCTGGGGGTCGTTTCTTGTATCTCTGACGATTCGGTGGGTGTGGTGAAAGAATTGTCTTACCTCTCCGCTGAAAACAGCGTTGCTGATGAATATAAGGTCGATCGTTTGGACACACTTCGCATTCCAGCTCCCAAGGTGACTCAAACTCACGTAGACAAACCCCTCACTTATCGTTGGGAAATCAATGGGAAAGTAGTATCTACGGAAAAAGACTTGAGTTATGAGTGCAAGGACTAC
>CAJPLH010000098.1 GCA_905371275.1 Prevotellaceae bacterium | reverse complement strand
AATTGGCTCAATAAGCAAATCTAACTCACGCAAAGATAAAACTCTGTGAAGGTGCGCCCCTATAAGTATATGGGGAGATATAGCCCCAAAGAGTGAAAAAATCGCGGAAAAGTGACAATCTTTTTTCGGAATTCCCTATTTTGCTATTCTCGCCTATCAAAAGCACCCGAAAACAATACAATCATCAAGCTGTCACCCAAGTGAAGGTGAAAAGCGAGGAGAGAAGAGAAGGCACACCCCCCTCGCGCGTGTACGCGCATCGCGCGCCTTCCAACAGCAATGTTGATTTTTTGCTGTCACAAGTGTCACACTAGGGAGGAAAATGGGAAAGAAAACGATGATTTTTGAGAAAAAAGAAGGAGCAAAAAGCGTGTTTTTCTCTGTTGTTTCATCGATTTTTCGGGGGTGAAAACGCTGGAATGTTAAAACACGCACAAAAACCAACCATAATCCACTGTATTATAGAGGATTACGAAGTAACGTGTGACACTTGTGACAGCAAAAACACAAAAACTCTTGTACATACGCGCGTATGCGCGCGCGTGAAAGAAGGAGGTTACAGATATTTTCACACAATTCAACACCTCGTTTTTCGTATCTCGATTTCGAACACCTCTTTTGTCTGTTGTGACTCCAAATTGTTCTTTGAAAAGATACACGTCGATTGCAAAAAATGACGGCTTGTTTTCAACAAAACAACGTGTCGTTTTCAACAAAACAACGTATCGTTTTCTATAAAACAAAGGCTCACTTTTCATAAAATAAGGAGATGCTGCAAAACGCGTTTTTGCAGCATCTCCTTTATCAAATACCCTGTCGGTTGCGAAAGAAAAATCACAAGTGCTCGCAAGCGAGAGAACACTAAGTCGTTAGAAACGTTCGGCCGTGAGTTTCACAATGTTCACTACCACTTCACTGGCCTTTTCGAGGTTGGGAATGGGCAAGAACTCGTGTGCACCGTGGAAATTCAAGCCACCAGCGAAAACATTGGGACAAGGAAGTCCCATAAACGACAGCTGCGCACCATCTGTGCCACCGCGAATGGCTTTGATTTCTGGTGTCACTTCAGCCATTTCCATAGCTTCTTTCGCTATGTCGATGATGTGCATCACAGGTTCCACCTTCTCACGCATATTGTAATAGGTGTCGCTCAGCGTGAGTTGCAAAGCTTCATAACCATATTTGGCATTCATGCCTTGCACCAATCCACGCAACATAGCCTTGCGCGCTTCAAAGCGTTCACGATCGTGGTCGCGAATGATAAATGCCACTTGCGCACGCTCCACTGTGCCCGACAAATTGGTGAGGTGGAAGAAGCCTTCGAAGCCTGTGGTGTGTTCGGGGGTCTCAAATTCGGGCATCTTTTGCACAAGTTCTGTGGCCAGACGGGCGGCATTGATCATCTTGTCTTTGGCATAACCAGGATGGACACTCACTCCGGTGATGTCTATTTTGGCAGAAGCGGCATTGAAATTTTCAAACTCCAATTCACCGCGCTCACCGCCGTCCATGGTGTAAGCCCATTCGCAACCAAATTTCTTGACATCAAACTTATGCGCGCCGAGTCCAATTTCTTCATCGGGATTGAAACCGACACGCACTTTTCCGTGTTTGATTTCGGGATGCGCCAAGAGATATTCCATGGCAGAAACAATTTCAGCAATACCTGCTTTGTCGTCTGCACCAAGAAGGGTGTGTCCGTCAGTGACAATGATGTCTTCTCCCACGTGGCGAAGGAGTTCTGGGAATTTTTCCACACTCGTCACAATGCCGGCTTCTGCATCAAGCACAATGTCGGTGCCATCATAGTTTTTCACAATGCGCGGACGCACATTCTCGCCCGAAGCATCGGGACTCGTGTCCATGTGAGCTATGAAACCAATGGTGGGCACCTTTTTGTCGATGTTGGCAGGAAGAGTGGCATAGACATATCCCATTTCATCCATTTCCACCTCAGACAATCCAATGGATTTCAATTCTTCTACTAAATATTCCGCCAGTCGAAATTGCTTCTCCGTGCTGGGAGTGGTGGTGCTGTTTTCGTCGCTTTGCGTGTCGAAACTTACATATTTAAGAAAACGGTCTACGATGTTCGTCATTTTATTGTTGTTCTATGATTTGGGTTTGAAATGATTCATTACAAAATGCATCTTTATAGATTTTTCCACGGCACGATTCACCACAAGAAGGAAATAAACGCTATAATGTTCGGTTGTTACTACAAAAGTAACTACTTTTTTTGGAACTTCAGCCGTTTTGTGCTATATTTGCGGTATAACATTCTCATAAATCACACAATGAAAGCCTTTTTGCTATCTCTCACGATATGTTCTAGCCTTGCCATCGGAGCACAAGCTCAAGTGGAAAGGGTGAACCCCGTGCCTCATAGCGTGACTTCTTCGCGCCATTTGTTTGCAGCTCCCAAAACATGGTCCGTGACTGCCGACCGTCAAAGACTAACGTCCTATGCCGTGGCGGCTCTCTCTGACATCAATGTGAAAAAAGCCACAAAGTCTGCGCCTTTCCGCATCACTCTCGGCGTTGTGGGCGACCGTAGCGTCAATAAGTTCAAAAAACTGGTACCTCAGCATGAAGAAGGTTACTACATGGCTGTGGGTCCTAAGGGGGTGGTCATTGCGGGGCGCGATGAACGCGGACTATATTATGGTGTGCAAACTTTGCGCGATATGATGTCTAAAGGACAGCTCGAGACTTGCACGATTCAAGACTGGCCGGATGTGAAATTCCGCGGAGCGATCGAAGGTTTCTACGGACGTCCTTGGAGTCACGAGCACCGCTTGCGACAAATTGACTTCTATGGTCGCAACAAGATGAATGTTTACATCTATGGACCTAAAGACGACCCATATCACCGTCAGCATTGGCGCGAAGCCTATCCCGAACAGGAGGCAAAACTGCTCCAAGAACTCAATGTTCGCGCTCACCAACGCGGTGTGAATTTCTACTGGGCGATTCACCCTGGACTTGACATCAAATGGACGAACGAAGATCGCGACAATCTCGTGAATAAACTCGAGAAGATGTATGGTCTTGGCATCCGTTCCTTTGCTGTTTTCTTTGACGATATTTCAGGCGAAGGTTCTCGTGCAGAAAAACAAGCGGAATTGCTCAACTATGTTGACTCTGCGTTTGTGCGAAAACACGGTGATGTTTCTCCCCTCCTGCTCTGCCCCACCATCTACAACCGTGCATGGAGCGGCAAGGGAGATGTTTATCTCCACACTTTGGGACAACACCTTCGTCCTGGCATCGAGGTGATGTGGACGGGCAACAGCGTGGTGCACACCATCGAGAAGGAAGGGATGAACTGGATCAATGAGCGCATCCGTCGCAAAGGCTACATTTGGTTCAACTTCCCCGTCAATGACTTTGTGCGCGACCACCTTCTCCTCGGTCCCACCTATGGCAATGGGCTTGACATTGCTGACGATCTCTCGGGTTTTGTGAGCAACCCAATGCAATATGCCGAGAGTTCTAAGATTTCTCTTTATTCTCTCGCAGACTATCTGTGGAATATGAAGCCTTACGATGCGATGAGTTCTTGGAAACGCGCCATAGAAGACTTGCTTCCTGCGCAGAGTGAAGCGTTGCAGGTGTTTGCTTCTTACAACGAAGATTTGGGTCCTAACGGACATGGATTCCGACGCGATGAAAGCCGTGAGCTGAAAACGCTTTGCGACCAGGCAATGAAAGGCGACCTCTCCACAGCGACTCAACTTCGCGAACACGCGCAGTCGCTCGCCACTTCGTGCGATCTCCTCATGACGGACAAAACGAATCCTTGGCTCATCGAGGAATTGCAACCTTGGTTGCTGCAAGGTAAACTTTTGGCGCAATATGGAGAAACGGTGACGAATATTGCTGAACTCGTGGCGAAAGGTCAAGAAAAAAATGGAGACAATGGTGCTCCCTTGATGAGTTTTGACGCTCAATATCAGCGTGCTCGAGCTTTGCAGAAACAAATGTATGATCTCGAGGCTAACCGCAATGTGCTCCACGAGTATCAAACGGGCATCAAACTCGGAACACTCCGTTTTCTTCCTGCACTCAACAAACTCTTTGCGGTGGCTACCGAGAAGATGAATGCGCAGGCTGGTACTCACTACGAAGTGGTGACGCAATATCAACCCTTCACCATCGACACCGACGTGCCTCAACTTAAACTCCAACCCATCAGCATCTATGGTAGCGAAGTGAAAGTGGCTCCTTCTCACGAAATCATCACCTGGCCTGTGGGTTCGCACTTCACGCTCACCACAGATCGTCCTGTGACACTGCGTGGTATGGACTTCAACTTTGGCAAGACGGGCACTGCTCCTCTCTTCCAACTCGAATGTCTTCGTCCCGATGGCTCTTGGCAAAAGGTGGCATTGCTCCACTACAACGATAAAGACCAGGTGATTCACACGGGCAATGAACTGGGTGGGATGACGGTGCGCGCTATTCGCATCACCAACATCAGCGGTGCTGAACAGCAATTGAATTTCCACCATTTCAAATTTGTAAAAGACTAAAAACCAACTCATATAAGTTGCATTTCCAAGGCCGTTTTTTGGGTAAGTTGAAATAAAGCCGTAAATTTGCAACCGCTATTTTCTCTCGAAACAATAATAACAAACGAATATGCAAGAAACAATTCTCGCAATCTCCGGCAAAGCTGGACTCTTCAAACTCGTAGGTCGTGGCAACAATACGCTCATCGTTGAAACGATTGAAGAAAACCCTCGCCGCACCTCTGCTGGTGCACGCGACCGCGTCACTTCCCTCAGCGATGTCACTATGTACACCGAAGCTGACGATGTGCCCCTGATGCAAGTGTTCCAAAACATCAGCACTGCGCTTAAAGGTGAACCCACTACCTTTGCCTACAAAACAGCTACTGAAGCAGAACTTACTCAATTTATGGACGAAGTTGCTCTTCCTGCATGGGATCGTGACCGCGTTCGCGTGAGCGATATCCGTAAATTGGTGCAATGGTATAACATTCTCGTGAAAGCTGGCTACAAGGATTTTGTCGTTGTACTGGAAAATGCTGAGGTTGTTACCGAAGAAGCTGTAGAAGAAAAAGCTAGCAAGAAGTAAGTTTCTTAGCAAATCGACCTCTACCATTCCTCTCTTGATGTGTAGAGTTTAGTTCTTTTCTAATAAAGGAGCGAGAAGGTCATAAAAAATGATGCCTTCTCGCTCCTTTCTTTGGCTATTGTCTGGATTAACTGTTATCTTTTCAATAACTAGTTGAACTATAATGATCTAATGGGTATTGTCCGAAAAGTGTGTAAGGTTTTCGGACAATACCCGATTTGGGTTTAACGCTGTACTTTTGTGAAATCTTGCGGAGGAAGCAGTCGTTCTCCGCTCTTGATGAATTGATCGGCAAGATAGTTTGCACCGAAGATGTTGATGTGCGTTCCATTGCAAAGCACGGACTTTCCATCGACCATCAAATCAGCAGGAAGCATCGGAAGAAGATTGATCCAACGCACCTGAGGGAAATAACTATCGATTTCTTGTTTCACCTCTGCAAAATCTTGCTCAGCTTTCGCATATTCCTCATTGCGCAAAATTGGTTCGGGAAGCATTTGCGCGAGCAGGCTGCCTTTTCCCATCACTTTATGATAAGTTTCTGCAACACGATACGTATTGTAGGTATAACAGCTATTCACAAGAATCACCTTTTTCCCCTCCTGCAAACAATACGCAATTACGTTTTCAACAGGAGGTAAAGCCTTCGCAATGAATTCTGGATGCCACCAGTTGAGACTGATGATAACGGTGCTATATTTGTCGAGTTCTCCCGCAAGACGATAGGTGCGCAAGGCATCTAATTCCTTTTTGAAATCGCCTTTTTCACCCACATGAGGCAATATCTCTTCATACTGTTCGGCTGAAATCGTGGGAACACCAGTATATAATTGTGGAAAATGAGCATTAACTCCCGAGAATGTAGCACTCCAACCTTCGTGCTTAGCCACCTTATCAAAGAAATCGTGCAACTGAATCGTATGGGAGTTACCAATAATCAACGTGTGATTGTCGCCTAGAGAGTCACCCACTGTTTTGTAAGCCAGTTCCTTCTCGGAAACATTCACACTTCCACGATACACATAAGGAAACATCTCTTCGGGAATGCTTCTGCCTTGCATATACAATACCCCGACCACAAGCACAGGTAAAACATAGTAAACCAGTCCTGTGCGAGAGAAAGACCACTGACGATGACGAAGAGGTTGCTCTATGAAATAATAAGAAGCAATGCTGAACAACACCGTGAGCAAGGCTACTACCGCGAGCACTTGAGGTGTGAGTTCTTTTCCCAACAGGTAGTGAGCAAATGCCAACAAAGGCCAGTGCCACAAATAGAGAGAATAAGAGATCTTTCCCACAAACACCACAGCGCGATTGGAAAGCAAATTCTTCACCCAATTCGTTCCCAATCCTGCGTAAATCACAGCAGCAGAAGCGATGCAAGGAATAGCAGCAGCGAAACCAGGAAACCACGGAGATTTGTTAGGGAAAGAAATAGTCAAGCAAATAACGAGTACCAAAAGTCCCAGCGAACCCACGACATTAGCACGCGTAGAAGAGATTTCTTTTGTAGAGTTCGACACCGCTACCGCCAGAATGGCTCCGATGAGAAGTTCTCCAAAACGAAGATGGGGAAGATAATACGCTACGAGTTCTGAGTCGTGATAACTCATGGGGAAGAATGCGCGTGAAAAACTGAAGACAGCCAACAAAACGAGCACCCAAATCACAGGAGTATTCAATTTTTTTCCATTCTTACTCGCACTTCTCACCACAAACATAATCACCAACAGAATAAGGGGATAGAGGAAGTAGAATTGTTCTTCCACCGCTAGCGACCAAAGGTGATTCAGGGGTTGCAATTCAACGGTTGGTGCAAAATAGTCCGTGTTTTGTGCAAAAAAGATGTTCCCAGAGAAGAAAACACTCCACAGAGCAGACCTGCGTGTGGGATTCCAATCATCGCTTCCAGGCACCATCAGTTGTCCTCCCACAACGAGAACAAAGATAAGCACCGCGAAGAAGGCGGGCAAGATGCGGCGCATTCTTCGGAGATAGAAGTTTTTGAGCGAAAAAGTGTTGGTGGAGAGTTCTCGGAAGAGAATTCCTCCAATGAGATAGCCGGAGATGACGAAGAAGATGTCTACTCCGAGGAAACCACCAGGCAACCACGAGGAGTTGAGGTGAAAAAGGATGACGGAAATCACCGCAACCGCGCGCAGTCCATCAATGTCGGGACGATAGGTCATTATATTACTTTTATTACGAGAGTTGTCTTAGAA
>CAJPLH010000097.1 GCA_905371275.1 Prevotellaceae bacterium | reverse complement strand
AGTCTGTTTGGTCCGATTTCATCAAGATTGCGTGGGAAGAAAACAAAATTGCGTGGGAAGAAAAAGAAATTTCAAGGGAAGGAATTTGAAAAATGTCCGACAAAATTGTTCGAACAACGTGTTGTTTTATCAAAAACAAGCCGTCGGTTACACTCAACCAAGCTTTTTGACAGAGAATCGCTCAGAAATGTCGTAGCTTCGCTCTCTAGTTTGCAGAAAAACTGTGCCAGTTTTGCCTCTCGATTTTAACACGAAAAACCAAGAAATCAGCCAAATAATGTTATAACAACAGAGATAAAGACGAAATCCACCAACAGTTTGTAATGTCATCCGAATAGTATCGTAAAACTGCCCCAACTTATAGTACAGAAAACAATAGAGTACTCGTTTATACGCTCAGCATCGTTTGATGCAAGGAGTTTCCAAAACAAGATCGCAAAGAGAACAAAAAGGATAGGGTTATTCTGAGAGAGCAAAAGAGGCACATCTAACCGTTTGTGCGAGTGAATGATTCTATTTTGAGAGCTTTGATTTGCAACTCCTTGGTAAATTGGATGCAAATGATTACTTTTGCAGTAAAGAATCAGACACATCCAGTATGGCAACAATAAATATAACAACTCCTCTCGGGAATATCAAAGTGCGTTTATATGATGAGACGCCAATCCACCGCGACAATTTCGTGAAATTAGTGCAAGAAGGATTTTATAATGACACTCTCTTCCATCGCGTCATCGAGAATTTTATGATTCAAGGCGGAGACCCTAATAGCAGAAATGCTACTCCCGAACAAATGTTGGGTGCTGGTGATCCTGGTTATACGCTACCCGCTGAGTTTGTAAGCGGTTGCTACCACAAAAGAGGGGCTTTAGCTGCAGCACGAATGGGAGACGAAGTCAATCCTAATCGAGATTCTAGCGGTAGTCAGTTCTATATTGTTTGGGGACAAACCTACTCTTCTGCCAAATTAAAGCAGTTAGAGCAACAAATGCTACAACAAATAGAACAGCAGGAAGTGAACCGCTTGTCGTTAGAACGCAGAGAGGAAATAATGAATCTGCGACGTTCTCGAAATCGCGAAGGATTGATGGAGTTGCAAGAACAACTGATTCAACAAGCAAAACAAGCTGTTAAAGCTAAAAAGCCCTTGTTTACAGAAGAAATGTGCAAAGTCTACGAGGAAGTTGGTGGTGTTCCCTTCCTTGATGGCCAATACACTGTATTCGGTGAGGTAGAAAGCGGTTTGGAGGTTGTAGAACGTCTGCAGCAAGTGCCCACTGGTATGGCAGATCGTCCCTTAGAGGACATTAAAATTCAAATAACAATAGAATAATAGGCCTAAGTATCGGCTCAAGCATAAGTAAATATGAAAATTCTCATCACTGGTGCCAATGGATTTGTGGGATGCCGGGTAGCTCGCTTTCTTGGAATGTCGCATCAAGTTGTTGCGCTGAGCAGCAAGGATTTGGACATCACCGACACTGAAGCGGTGTACTCCACGGTTATGGAGCATCTACCTAAAGCGATTATACATCTCGCAGCCCTTTCATCGCCTGCCTATTGTCAACAAAACCCTGAAGATAGTAAAATCGTCAATGTAGAAGGCACCATCAACGTTGCGCGAGCAGCAGCAGCAGTTGGTGCCAAAATGATTTTTGCAAGTTCTGACCAAGTTTATGGTGGATTAGAGGGAGAAGAAGGCTTTGCTGAAGACGAAGTTCAATGTCCTACAACTATTTATGGACTACATAAACTAGCGGCAGAAAACGAAATGCTCTCTTTGTTGCCCAATGCTGTGGCACTTCGCTTGACCTGGATGTATGACATTCCCGTTTCTCCGCTTCGACAAAACGAGGGTATCTTAATAAAACTGATGGAGGCCGCTAAAAACAACCAACCATTGGAAGTTTCAACTCAAGAATATCGCGGCATCACTCACGTTTGGGAAGTGGTTCGTCGCATAGAAGGTACTATTGGGTTGCCTGGTGGCGTCTATAATTTCGGTTCAACCAATGATGTTTCTTCTTTCGATACTTATCGCGCTGCTGCACAATTTTTGATGACAACTGGATTTATTGAAATGGATCCACACGAATTGGTGCAACCTTCTGAAGCGTTCAAACGCAACATCAGCCTTAGCATCCATAAACTTGAACGTTTCGGTTTAACTTTCCCAAGCTCTATCGCAGGACTGCGCAACGCTCTCCTTCACAGCGTCTAAATTTATAGACTGAAGTGACTCCTTCATAAAAATGTCCCAAGACACGAATAATGAAAGAGTTACTTCATTCTTTTTATACGCAAGAACAACCTGAATTTTGTAATGCAATTATCTTTTGCTTTATGATAAAAACAATTCTCTTTGACTTAGATGGAACGCTACTCAATACGCTTACAGATTTAGCTAACTGCGTCAATTATGCTTTAAATGCAAACCAACTTCCTCAACGCACGACGGCTGAAATACGAGCTTTTTTAGGAAATGGCATCCGAAATCTTATAGAGAAATCTGTGCCCCAAGATACGACAACAGCTTTAACGGATAAAGTTTTTCAAACGTTTAAGGCCTATTATCTGGAACATAGTTTAGATTTTACCGCCCCCTATGAAGGAATCCGCGAACTACTCGCAATACTCAAAGAAAGAGGGGTTAAAATGGGCATCATCAGTAACAAGGTAGACGCAGCTGTTCAACAACTCAATCGACAATTCTTTGATACGTATATGGACATTGCTATTGGAGAAAGAGAGGGAGTAAGAAGAAAACCAGCTCCCGACAGTTTACTCTTTGCAATGGAAGCCTTAAACGCCACAGCCGAAACGACACTTTATGTGGGAGATAGTGAAGTGGACTATGAAACAGCAAAAGCCGCTCATCTCCGTTGCGCTTTGGTGACGTGGGGCTTCCGTGATGAATGCGAACTCCGCCAACTTAATGCAGATTTCTATATCAATAAGGCAGAAGAGCTCCTCGAATTAGTGTAGAAGCCAAGATGAGTAGGGCTATTTTTTCACAGTTGAGGAACTTTTTCCTCCTTGAACTTCACAATATATCTATTCCGACAGAAAAGATGCGTTTTTTTCGTAGGAAGGTACAAAAAAAATGCAGATAGATTTTTTCATTCTCAGAGAAAAGAGTAATTTCGCAATGTAGTTAATGCAATTGCGGTAGTAGCTCAGTTGGTAGAGCATGGGCTTCCCAAGCCCAGGGTCGCGAGTTCGAGCCTCGTCTACCGCTCTTTCCAAATTAAGAAAACATTATCCCTCTACATATGGCTAAAATAAGATGTATCGGTGTACTTACCTCTGGTGGCGATGCCCCAGGTATGAACGCAGCTATCCGCGCAGTCACAAGAAGTGCTATTTGCAATGGATTTAAAGTAAAAGGTATTTATCGTGGCTACGAAGGTCTGATGAAAGGTGAGGTTAAAACCTTTACAACAGAAGATGTTTCCGGAATCATTCAAACGGGTGGTACAATTCTCCGTACAGCTCGTGCGGCAGAATTCCGCACCCCCGAAGGCCGTAAGCGCGCTTATGATACACTTATCAAAGAAGGCATTGATGCTCTCGTGGTAATTGGCGGTAATGGTTCTCTCACTGGCGCAATGCTTCTGGCAGAGGAATATGATTTCCCCTGCATTGGATTGCCAGGTACAATTGATAATGACCTCTATGGTACTGACAACACCATTGGTTATGACACTACGCTCAACACAATTATGGACTGTGTTGACAAAATTCGCGACACTGCAAACTCACACGAACGCATCTTCTTCATTGAAGTAATGGGACGCGATGCGGGCTTCTTGGCACAAAATTCGGCTATTGCCGCTGGTGCTGAAGCAGCTATCATTCCAGAAGACTCTACTGGTGCAGACCAGTTGATTGAATTTATGGAGCGAGGTATCCGTAAGTCAAAGAAAAGTTGTATGGTGATTGTGAGTGAAAGCCCCAAATGCGGTGCACTTTATTACGCTGATCGCGTGAATAAAGAATACCCTGAATTTGATGTTCGCGTTTCCATCTTAGGACACCTTCAACGCGGTGGTCGTCCCTCCGCTCGTGACCGCGTTTTAGCTTCTCGCGTCGGCGTTGGTGCTGTAAATGCTTTGGTGCAAGGACAGCGCAATGTGATGGTGGGCATTCGCAATCACGAGATTGTGTATGTTCCCTTCTTGGAAGCCGTACAGAAACGCAAAGATATGGACCCTCAACTGATTAAGGTTCTCAATGAACTGAGTATTTAATAAAAGAAAGGCAAGAATATGAGCACTCATATTGGATTTATTTCCCAAATCATCGGCCCTGTTGTCGACGTTTGTTTTCCTACTGACGAAAAGAATGCAGCTGAAGTGCTGCCCAAAATACACGATGCCTTGGAGGTAACCCACCCCGACGGCCGTACTATCGTTATCGAAGTGCAACAACACATCGGTGAAGATACTGTGCGCACTGTGGCAATGGACAATACCGATGGACTAGCTCGAGGTTTGGAAGTTCGACAAACAGGAATGCCTATTTCAATGCCAATCGGCGACCAAGTGAAAGGTCGTATGCTGAATGTTATTGGCGAAACGATTGACGGTTTACATCTTGTAAACAAGACTCCTGAAACGGCCTACCCTATTCACCGCGAAGCTCCCAAGTTTGAAGACTTGAAAACTAGTCGCGAAGTGCTCTACACAGGTATTAAAGTGATTGACTTGCTCGAACCTTATATGAAAGGTGGTAAGATTGGTCTCTTTGGTGGTGCTGGTGTGGGTAAAACGGTGCTCATTATGGAACTAATCAACAACATCGCCAAAGGACACGACGGTTTCTCTGTCTTTGCTGGTGTTGGTGAACGTACTCGCGAAGGTAACGACTTGCTGCGCGAAATGATTGAGTCGGGTGTTGTCAAATATGGTGATGCCTTTACCGAATCAATGGAACGCGGAGAATGGGATCTTTCCAAAGTAGACTACAACGAAGTTGCTAAAAGTCAGGCAACCTTGGTTTACGGACAAATGAATGAACCTCCTGGTGCACGTGCTTCTGTGGCACTCTCTGGTTTGTCTATTGCGGAGTCCTTCCGCGATAGTGGAGCACAAAGCGGTAAAGCGACTGATATATTGTTCTTTATTGATAATATCTTCCGTTTTACTCAAGCCGGTTCTGAAGTTTCTGCTCTCTTAGGCCGTATGCCTTCTGCAGTAGGTTACCAACCAACCCTCGCTTCAGAGATGGGAGCTATGCAAGAGCGCATTACATCAACGAAAAACGGTTCTATTACTTCTATCCAAGCAGTGTATGTGCCAGCGGACGACTTGACAGACCCTGCGCCTGCTACGACCTTTACTCACTTGGATGCTACGACAGTACTTTCTCGTAAGATTACTGAGTTGGGCATTTATCCTGCGGTAGACCCATTGGACTCTACTTCACGCATTTTGGATCCAAATGTTATTGGTCAAGCGCATTACGATTGCGCACAACGTGTGAAGCAGATTCTTCAAAAATATAAGGAGCTGCAAGACATTATTGCCATCTTGGGTATGGACGAACTCTCTGATGAGGATCGACAAACCGTAAACCGCGCACGTCGCGTGCAACGCTTCTTGTCTCAACCTTTCACAGTTGCAGAGAAATTCACCGGTGTCAAAGGGGTGATGGTGCCCATTGAAGAAGTAATCCGCGGATTCAATATGATTCTCGATGGTGAAGTTGACCATCTGCCTGAACAAGCATTCCTCAATGTCGGAACCATTGACGATGCTATTGCAAAAGGCGAACACTTGCTTTCTCAAGCTAATTCCTAAACACTATGGCACAGTCTAACGAAATGTATGCTGTCATCATTTCTCCAGAGCGAACGCTCTATAGTGCAAACGTTGAAGCACTGATTGTGCCTGGAGAGAAAGGACAGTTTGAAATCCTACGCAATCACGCACCGCTTATTTCTTCGCTTACAGCCGGCACAGTTGTTTGTCGCGGAAATGAACCTTTCGAACTCAATATAGCCTCTGGCTTTGTTGAAATCAAAGAAAATACGGTAACTTTGTGCGTAGAAGCAGAAAAATAGTCTATGATTAGAGTACTTCGTTTGGGAAGTCTGTTGGCTTTCTTGCAAGTTATTGGAGGAATTCTGTTATTCTTTGCGGAGCGTTCTCTTGTCGATGCTACTGTCTATGACATTGCACGCTCAATACTCTTCGCTTCTGTGCCCTTTTTCGCATTTACCCTACTTGAATTAGTGGTATGCAATGCGCTAAAAGCGAAAGATTCATCCTATTATATAGGTGCGAATTTAGGGTTCTCGCTCTTGCGGATGCTACTCACCATCATTGCTCTATTGATTTGTAAAAAAAGTGAGCTGATGAATTTCACATTGGCATTCGTCAATATCGCAGCCTTCTACTTGCTTACGCTAGCGTTTTCTACATGGCATCGCTCAAAACTGAGTACGCAAAAAGATTCTACTCATGACACAACGCATTAAATATAGTATTATTCTCTTTGTTGCTCTAGCCCTTGGCTGGTTAGTTCCACAAACTTCAATGGCTTCTCAAACAGAAGCAAAAGGCGAAATCAATGTCTCAGAGTTTGTTCTGGAACACCTTGCTGACTCCTATGAGTGGCATATCACAACTTGGGGAGATAATCACATATCTATCCCTCTTCCTGTGATTGTAAAGGGCGAAACGTCTGGTTGGCACGTCTTTAGTAGCGAGCGAATCAAGGAAGCAGCCCATGAAGGTAAGGATTATCAAGGATTTTTCTTCTCTCCAGAACACCACAATAAGATATACGAACGCCTTCCTAATGGTGAAACAGTTCGTCCATGGGACCTATCTATAACGAAGAATGTTGTAGAAATTTGGCTTGTTGTGCTCATTCTCTTGACTACATTCTTGACTTGCGCAAGATGGTACAAGCGTCACGACAGTGTGAAGGAAGAAGCACCCAAAGGTTTTGTTGGAGCCATTGAGATGTTGGTGATGACCATACACGATGACGTCATCAAAAGTTCAATCGGGGAAAAACACTATCGTCGATACGCCCCCTACCTACTAACTGTCTTCTTCTTCATCTTTACCAACAATCTATTAGGCCTTATTCCTATATTCCCCGGAGGTGCTAACGTAACGGGTAACATCAACATTACCTTGTTCTTAGCGGTGGGAACAATGCTGATGGTCAATCTATTTGGCAACAAGGAGTATTGGAAAGAAATTCTTTGGCCAAATGTTCCAATCTGGTTAAAGATTCCACCAGTGATGCCTGTTATCGAAATTTTTGGTATATTCACCAAGCCTTTCGCTTTGATGATTCGTCTTTTTGCCAATATGATGG
>CAJPLH010000096.1 GCA_905371275.1 Prevotellaceae bacterium | reverse complement strand
ATGCGAGGACTTTCAAGGTACTTACCTCCCGAAGCGATGAGCAAGCTATTCTGTTGTGACTTGTATAGATTATACATTAGCTCAAGGCTAGTCTTTTCGCTGAAAGAGTAACCAAGCTTGACAAGGGCATTGTGCGCACGTGTATCTCCTAGGCCTTGTCTTGGCGATAGGTATTGTCCGTCGGCATCTACGCTACTACCGGTCTGCGTGAGAGATCCATTAACGAGGTAAGTGAACTTGCCTAAGTTGCCGTAAAGTTGCTGATTAACTCTGTAGCCGTGGGTATTGGGCGTGTTGTTGCTCAGGGTATGGTCAGAGACTGCTAGGTATGTTTCACCTCCGAAAGATTTGTGTGCAGCGTTCTTCTTCGTTACAATGTTGATGATACCGCCATTAGCACCATTACCATAAACGGCTGTTGCACCCTTGATGATTTCGACACGCTCTACAGCGGCTGGGTCTATTGATCTAAGGTCACGACTTGACAGTCTGAGCGGTGTAGACTGGGGAATACCATCGATAAGTACAAGTACACTTCTACCTCGTAGGGTATTTGTTCGTTCGTTTACAACGTTACTCGCAGGAGCAGCACCGGGAATGAGATACCCAATGATGGAGGGCATATCTGGGAGGAAACGACTAATGTCTCGCAGTTCCTTTGATGTAATAATGTTGATACTTGTAGCAGAGTTCTGCTTGACTTCAGGAATACGAGTCGCTACGACAACAATCTCGGATAGATTGTCTTTTTTGTCCTCTTGACCACTAGCCAACATAGGGCAAAGTAGTGTTAGTCCGAGGACGAGCACTTGCTTTTTCATCATTTATTAATTAGGAAGTTTTGGGGGTTGAGAGTAATACCACTACAAAGGCTATCTTTAAGTCGGTAATCCGTCTTTAACCAGAGTAATGTGGCACAAAGATAGTAATCTTAATTCTGCAACACTATTATAAATCAAACTATTAAGTATCTGAGCTACAAAAAGTTCTTGAACAAATCAAGCGACAGAACCGAGCGGCTAAGACTTTTGCCACATCGGATTTTTCATTTATCTTAGTGTTGCAAAAAATAAGAGAATCCGTCGATAGACACGGCGAAGTTACAAATTAAATCTAAAAGACTCGCTCCTTTTGAGGGATTATTTTCAATTATGGAGCAATTTAATTCCACTATTTGGTCAAGAATGGTTTTAGGGATGAAAGATACTTTGAGCTGAGATTATATGCCCTGTACGATTGCCGAATCACTCCAAATGTCGGATGCCCCCAAAAAAGGCATCTACTGAACAACGGAAGCGCGCAACACCACCCTACTCTCGGGGCCCATATTGAACAAGAGGTCAACGATGCTGAGGTTGGGCAAGAATCCGTGTTTGGCAGCAAAAACTTGATAATAGTGTTGCGGAGAAAACGAGGTGTCGAAACTAAAATCAATCTTGGGGCGGATGGTTTCACGAAAATCTTGACATCTCAACGGAGCGGATAAAACCTCCTCACTTCCTTCGCGCTGAAACGCGAGAGTAGAGGCGGATTGGAAAGTGCGAGCAGACTCGGATTGGAGAGTATGAGCAACTGCGGACTGCAAACTTGCACTGGGATTGAGCAAACAGCCTTGTTCGTCTACCGCGAGATAGTCTTCTTGATTGACCACAATGGTGGGGTGCAAATCGAGCAATCGCAAGACCAAACGTTGCAAATCGGCATTGAAATCCACGAGTTTTTCGTAGGGCGTTTGATAGATGGCTGCGAAATCATCGGCATAGAACTCAAAGAAAGGAGTGCGGTCGTAGGCCGAAACAAGGGCATTCCAGTGGAGTTGTCGCCAACGATTACTGTCGATAATGCGCATAGCCTTTGTGGGTGTCTTGTGGTCGCCACCTAAATCTTTGCACCCCTGCACCGGAATGGTGAGTGCCTGCACCCCATCGGCAGTGGCAATGAGACAACGATTGCGAAAAGTTTGTTTCACATAGTGCTCTGCACGCTCTTCCACCACGCAAGGAGCAGCAAGGAGTTTGGTGTAGTAGTGCACGGGGGCAAGATAGGCAGAAGTGAGAAGGGGAATCATAATTTCCGATAAATACAAACAAATTGGGATGCACCGTTGTGTGTAGTGCATCCCCAATTTTAGAACTAGTGTGTGAATTTGCGAGAAAATCTACATAATAAGCCATCTCACACAAAGATGAAGAAAGAAGACACACACGCTGCGCACCTTATTTGATGTTGCCCACCCATTTGAAGGTGCGTCCCCAACGGATTTTACCCTCAAAGAGTCCATAGTCGGGATCCAAAGAGAGCCACACCATCAAGGGTTTACCCACAATGTGGTCTTCGGGCACAAAACCCCAGAAGCGAGAGTCGGCAGAGAGGTCGCGGTTGTCACCCATCATCCAATAATAGTCCATTTTGAACGTATATTCGTGGGCTTCTTTGCCGTTGATGAAGATTTTATCGCCCTTCACTTGGAGTTTGTTGCCTTCGTAAACGGCAATGCAACGCTCATACAAGGGGAGTTTGCTCAAATCGAGTGGCACAGTGGCACCTTTGCGAGGTATCCAAATGGGACCATAGTCGGAAGTGGTCCACTTCTTCGCCATGTTGAGAGGGAAGAGCCAGTGGTTCCAACTGGGTTCTTTGCCTTCGACAATAGCCACTTCGGGGTGCTTTTGGAAATAGTTGTAGAGCTGATTGGTGAGCGGCATACTCACAATTTGTCCTTCGCCTGCGCGAGAAAGGTCTTCGCGCGTCACCCCATTTTCTTTGAGGAAATCGATGCTAGGAGCTTTTTTGAAACGCACGTTGTAGACCAACTGCATATGCTCGGGACGCGCTTGTTTTTTGCCATTGACGTAAATGTCATTGTGCTTAATCTCGAGCGTCTGACCGGCAACGGCAACGCAACGCTTGACATAGTTTTCGCGACGATCGACAGGGCGCGCAATGATTTCTCCAGTCTCAGCACTTTCTTTCAATATCTGCTTACCGATGCTGTAGATTTTGGCAAAGGCTGCACGCTGATCTTGCGGAGAAAGCGAATCACTAGGCTCGTTGATGCCAAGGGCTTGCGCACCAGTGGAATAAACCAATCCGTAATAGTCTTGATTGGCAAAGTTAGTGGCCACGGTGTCGCCCGAAGGATAGTTGAATACGACAATATCGCCGGGTTGCACGTGTCCAAAACCTGCAACTCTGCGGTATTCCCATTGTGGCCACTCGATGTAGCTTTTTCCACCTCCCAACCAAGCAGGCAGATTGTGCTGCGTGAGGGGCATGGTGAGGGGAGTTTGCGGAATGCGCGGGCCATAGCTCAACTTAGACACGAGGAGATAATCGCCCGTGAGGAGTGTTTTTTCCAAAGAAGAAGAGGGAATGACAAAGTTTTGAAAGAAGTATTGGTTGATGAAATAGATGGCTACGAGTGCAAAAACAATGGCATCGACCCAACTCATCACAGTTCGCACAATGGGGTCGGGACTGTCGCGCCACCATCCCCAATTGATTTTTCGGGTGATGTAGAGGTCGAAGATGAAGGGCAGAACGAGAAGTCCCCACCAAGAACCGACCCAAAGGAGGAAAAGGAGATAGAGCGCGGTGATGACTCCGAAGAAGGTCCATTGTCGGCGCGTAGCAGTAGGCAGTTTGAACATAAATCGAGGATTTATCGGAAATCAGTCATTAGTGGATAGAGAGATTTCGGGGAATATTGAGCAGTTTATTTACCGCTTATGAGAGCAGGAGTTGCGCACCTGTAAGCGTCAGAAATTGAAGAGGTCGTCGGCCGTGAGCCAACCTTGGTGCTTGCTCACATATTCAGCCGCCAACACAGCTCCAAGGGCAAAACCTTGACGCGAATGTGCATCGTGGGTGATGGTGATGGAGTCGGCTGGGGAATCGTAGCAGATACTGTGGATACCAGGCACTTCGTCGCGACGGATGGCATCGATGCGGAGTTGCTCGGGAGCGTTGTGGGTGCTTCCCGTCACACTGCCGTCAGCTTCGTGCACTTGGCCTTTCGTCCAAGAAGATTTGCGGTCCAGACGTTCCACCATTTGTTCGGCAAGTGTGATGGCCGTGCCAGAAGGTGCGTCCAGTTTGTGAACGTGGTGCGTTTCGGTCATCGTAACATCATAGTCCGAGAAGCGGTTCATGATTGTGGCCAAATACTTATTGACAGCACTAAAGATGGCCACCCCAAGTGAGAAATTGGAAGCCCAGAGGAGCGTTTTTCCTTCTTGAGCGCAAGCCGTTTTGAGGGCCTCTTCGTGCTCAGTGATCCATCCTGTGCTACCGCTCACCACTTTCACGCCTTGTTCCCACGCTTTTTGGAGATTGCCGTAGGCCGCAGTGGGATTGGTAAATTCGATGGCAACTTCTGCCGAACGAAAAGCATCGCTGTCGAAGTCTTCCACATTGTTTACATCAATAATCGATACAATTTCGTGACCACGCTCTTTGGCGATGTTCTCAATCATATGGCCCATTTTGCCATATCCAATGAGTGCTATCTTCATATTATTGTTGAATTATCTGCTTATTTACAATAGATTTAGGGACAAAAATACGGCTTTCTGCCGACTGTCGCAAATGTTTCTACGTTTTTACAACGAATATCTAGGTAAAAATCTCTTGCAACACCTCCCAACTCTTCAATTCGGGCAAAGCGGGGATGTGCAAACGATAGTAGGTGAGGATGAGTTCTAAGATGCGATTGCGCTGTGTTCGACTCAATTGGAACAGATGCATCGTGGAAAAATTCATTCGAAGGAGTTGAGCAAAGGCTTTGGATTCAGCGTCACATATATAATACGCGTGCGCAGGCGCGCGAGAAACAAATTCCGCAGCCATAAGATCGAAATAAGGCTGTTCCACTTCGGTTGTGTTGGGAGAAATGCCTAAGAATTGTGCCAAACGCATGAGAAAAAGGAGATGGAAATTGGCGTAGCCGTCTTTTGACGTGTCTAACCACGTGAGGCTGTGCACCACATAGTCGAAGAAAAGCGCTCCAGACTGTTCTTGTCGGCAGACTTGCAACAAGAATTCTGCGAGAAAGAGGGTGATGGCCGCCTTGACGGGCGAGGTGTGGAGCGTTTGCCACGGTTGTGCCACGCGTGCAGCCAGCGGACGAATCAATTGTGCGCGTGGCTTTTCTTCCCATTGCACTTCGAGAAGTGCCATCGGTTGGAAAATGGTGTGTCGCACTTTGGCTCGCGAAGAGTGAGAAATGCGCACCACCAATGCAATTTTGCCATAATTTTTTGCCAAACCTTCAACAATTATCTGGTCGTCGCCATATTTTAGTGCGTGAAAAATGAGAATTTCGTCGTGAATGGTCATATATTTCTTCATCTAGTGCTCAAAAAGGGCACAATTTGGGGTGAGAACAAAGTTACATTGAAAAGTTGAGTTGAACGAAAAACCAGCAAAAAAAGGGCTGTTTTTGGTGGAAAATCAAGGAAAAGGCAGAAAAATCGAGGAAAATCGGAAAAAAAATGCGGAAAGGCTTGGTGGTTTCAGAAAAAGTCTCTACCTTTGCATCGCAATCGGGAAACAACGGCACACCACAAGATGCGACGCTGACCCAAACGCACGGTCCCTTCGTCTATCGGTTAGGACGAGAGATTTTCATTCTCTAAAGAGGAGTTCGACTCTCCTAGGGACTACCAAGTAATCGAAGTGGGGAGTTCTGCAAAGAATTCCCCCTCTTCATTCTTATTCGCAATGGCTACGTCTGAAGCAGCACCGTCGTGAGACGTTCTAAATTCCTCCTGCTGAAGAGTGCCGGCAGTCAATTCTAAGTTTTAATCAATCAAACAACTCCATTTCACATGGCAAACCACAAATCATCGGTAAAGAGAATTCGTCAGACCGCCACTCGTCGCTTGCACAATCGTTACTACGCTAAGACTATGCGTAACGCTGTTCGCAAGCTCCGCGCTACTACCGACAAAGCTGTAGCAGTAGAACTTCTTCCTAAAGTACAGAAGATGCTCGATAAGCTCGCTAAGACGAACATCATCCACAAGAACAAGGCTGCAAACATCAAATCTAGCCTTATGATTCACATTGGCAAATTGGCTTAATACATCGCCTTTTTGAACAAACTAAGAAGCCACTCCAGCAATGGGGTGGCTTCTCGCTTTTATCTAATCACATTTAAATCCAAATCGGTCATTAAATTCTGAATAGATTTTATTGGATTGTTCAGCAGATGGCTTATTGGGAGTTCAAAGCGTAGCGGGCGGCAACGAAAATCTGCGAGAAGCCTGACTGATTTGCTCCGCGATATAGGCTTCCAACTCGGGAGCTTCTACTATTTCTACATCTTCGAGGAGACCCATCACAAAACGGCCGATACCTTTCATGGAGCAATACTCATCTTCCCACAACCAGTGGGTTTCATCTTCTTGCTCTAAATGTGTCTCGGCTTGAGGATACTCATCGAGCAACACACTTTTGGCGAGTACGCCCAGACGCAATTTGACGGTGGTGGTGGTTTCTCCCGAAAAATGGAATAAATCGACCACCAGAGGGCGATGCTCGTGGCGAAAACTCCATCGCAAGTCTACAATCTCCACGGCTTCTGCACGCGAAAGATTGAAGGTTTTGTTGGTTTTACTGCTGATTTCAAAACAACGTACATCGCGATTGCCTGGAAGGAAGGCGTAGGGTTCGACAAATCGGTTGGATTTTTGACTGCGCGAGGAGGTATAACCGCGCAACACGACAATGCGCTCTTGTTCTATGGCTTCGAATATGGTGCGGATGTTGCGACCTGTCACTTCATCGACACCTGGGGGAATGAAAACGCCTTCGCTGGTGGAACGCTCCAACTTCTCGCGCAATAGACGTGCTTGCACAGAATTATTGGGCACAGCGGTAAGGATTTGCCGCAGTGTGAGCACTTCGTCGGGCGTGAAATGAAGATAAGAGGTGATGCGTTTGACCAAAGGGGCATCGGCTGCGAGTCGATAGGTGTGTCCTTTGCGCTCAAGCGTCAAACCCATGGAGGGATAAACTTTCAACAAGCGGTAGACTCCTCGCGGATGCAGCCGACTACGCTCCACCATTTGAGCCACACTGAGATACCGACCTTCAGCGAGTATTTCGAGCAATTGGAGGGCGCGAGCGAGCGTTTCGTGTTCCATATAAAAAGAGTTGAGCGAAAAGGAGATGAACAACGCGACTCTGCGATTTAGGCTGAAGTGCAAGGAAATGCGCAAGCCGACATTGCAGATATTCCACAAAGCTACGAAAAAAGAATGAATATCAAGAGATTGTAGTAGTAAAAAGCGTAATAGTTCGGCAGAAATGCGTATCTTTGTAGTGTGTAAACCCAAATCAGTCATTAGATTCTGAACAGAT
>CAJPLH010000095.1 GCA_905371275.1 Prevotellaceae bacterium | reverse complement strand
TTTTAGCGAAACAATCCGTTGTTTGTGATAAAACAACACGTTGTTCGCGCAATTTTAAGGGACATTTTTCGGATTATGTCCCACGGAATTTATTTTCCTTCCCACGCGATTTTGAATACGTCCGACGAAATTTTATTTCCGACGGACAAAATCGGGGATTTGTCGGAAATAAATTGTAGAAAGTAGGATATAATTAGGGGGAAATTCGGAAAACAGAGCTTGATAGACTGAATAGAAAGAAATAGGACTCCGATAAATTCATGTTTTCTTTTCTAGAACGAAGAAAAGTTAGGCGTTTTTCAGCCTTTCAATTTAACAATTCAAGAGCACATTTCCTTAATATACACTACAAAGACTTGTCATATTTAAAACCATTAAATACTCGTAGAAATTACAGTTGTGGGACTCTGCAAGATGATCCCAATAAACCTCTGGCACTTAGACAAGAGAAGATGGGAATTGCATTCTAAGTGCGGAGAGGTTGGGATTATACCAGATTAGTTTAAGCCAAATCGATCATTAGACCGTTATAGTGCAATTCGTTATAGAGAATATAACTTCCTGCCATCTTTCATTTTCTTGTTGGCATCTTGTTTCTTGTTCGTTCTCGACGTAGCCCGCTACGCCTTCGAACTCACAACCAACCATCTGCTCAACAATTCAATGAAATCTGTTCAGAATCTAATGCCCGATTGGGGTTTAAACAAAAAACATCCGCAGGAATTTTAGAATTCCTGCGGATGAGATGTAAAATGTGAAAAGGCTCTTGTCTACGATGATTTACTTTGAAACGTAGCGTGCTTCAATGACATTCCAATCCAAAATCTGCCAAATTGCAGCTAAGTGGTCAGCACGTCTGTTTTGATAGTCAAGATAGTAAGCGTGTTCCCAAACGTCGATGCCCATAAGTGGTTTCAAACCTTGACGAACTGGATTACTACCATTTACTTCTTGTGAAATCACCAACTTTCCTTCTTTGTCAGTTGACAACCAAACCCAACCAGAACCAAAGAGTGTAGCACCCTTTTGTTCAAACTCTTGTTTGAAGGCTTCAAAAGAACCATATTGAGAATCAATGGCAACGCCAAGTGTGCCAACAGGCTTACGATTTTCTTGGGGAGCTGCGAATTGAGTGAAATAAAGATTGTGATTGAGGAGCTGTCCAGCATTGTTGAAAATACCTCCTTCAGACTTTTCAACGATTTCCTCCAAAGACTTACCCTCAAAGCCACTTCCAGGAAGCAGTTTGTTGAGATTAGTCACATATGTGTTGAGGTGTTTGCTATGGTGAATTTCGATGGTCTTAGCACCAATAACGGGTTCAAGCGCAGAAGTTTCGTATGGCAGTTTTACTAGTTCAAACTTGCCGTCAGTGGGCATGGTGTTTGCCAATGCTCCAGCAGCATATAGGCTTAATGCAATATGAGATAGTGGCATAATTGTATATGTCTAAGGGTTATTTATTTGACGCTCCAATTGATAAGCGCCTTTTATCATTGGCAAAGGTAGCACTTCTTTTTTAATCGCGCAAGACATACATCAAAAAAAAGGGATTTCAACTGCAAACCAAGGGTTTGGTCGGGAATCTAATGGGAGATAGTGCCGTAAAACCACAGACTAGAGAGATAGAAATGTTCTTTCTCCTTCGAAAATAACGCACTGCTAAAATTCAACTATTGGGAAGTTCGGATGAATAGGCAATAAAAGAAAAGAGCACAGAGAAAGGAGATAATCCCCAATCACCCATTAGACAGTTATAGTGCCGCTCGTTATGGAGAAGATAACTTTCTGTCACCTTCCATTTTCTTGTTGCATCTTGTTTTTCGTTCGTTCTCACAGTAGCCCGCTACGTCAAACTAACGGTAAACAATCTGCTCAACAATCAAATAAAATCTGTTCAGAATCTAATGACCGATTTGGGATAACATGGGGTAGGTATAAAATAAAAATTGATTGTCTCCCGACAACCAATCTTCTTTTAACCTTAAATCTAATACCATGAAAACATTGCAAAGGTACGGTGTTCCCACATATCCTCCAAACAAAATGCAGAAAAATAAGTAGATTTTCTTTCAATTCAGCCTAAGATGTCAGGTATACTTACCAAATAAGCTGCATTTCTTGGTCATTAAGTCGTATTTGTGCATCGTTTTATCTGAATAATTTGAGTGCAATGTTCCAAGATTGCAGGGCGATGTGTGATAAATATCAATGTTTTACCTTGGCAATGGGAAAGCAAACGCTGAATAATCAATTTTTCGGTTGCAACATCTAGAGCAGACGTACTTTCATCTAATATCAAGATTGGTGCTTCGTGGAGTACTGCTCGAGCAATACAAATGCGTTGTGCTTGACCTTCCGAGAGTCCACCTCCTAATTCCTTACAAGGCGTATCAAGACCTTGTGGTAAACCATACACAAAGTCTGCCGCTGCAAGATGCAGTGCAAAATCAATGGCTTCGTCAGTAGCTTGACTATTAGCCAAAAGAAGATTATCACGAATTGTCCCAGAGAAAAGCGTATTTCCTTGTGGAACAAAAGCAAAAACATCTCTTCCGAAATAGTGATAAGGTTGTTGCACATGATTATCTAGCAACCATTCCATCTTTCCTTGTTGAGGAGATAGTAATCCAAGTAGTAAACGGATGAGAGTCGTTTTTCCGGCCCCAGTTTCTCCAACAATAGCTGTGATACTACCTTGCGGGAAATGGCAGGAAAAGTTATTCAGCACAATACGTGCTTCAGGGTTATATTGATAACTGATGTTTGATAAAGAAAGCACGAAACGACACTCACCAGCTCTCATTTTTTGAAGAATCTGTGGACTAGCAAGACACTTCTCTTCTCTACTCTCTTGTAGTTTATCCTCTGGTGGTAACCGTTCAAGGTCCACAATTCGTTCAAACGCAATGTGTCCTTGAATCAGCGAGTTGACGTATTGCGATAGATTCCTTAATGGGGACTGCACTCGGGCCACAAGTTGCACGTAAGCCATTACCGTTCCATAGGTAATCCAATGATTTTTCAAACTAATCACTCCCCATACAAATACAATCAGATAAGTCAAATCAAAGCCCAAGCGCATCAGCAAAAAGGGACGAATAGAGAAAATAAGTTTCTGTCGAACCTTCGATTCTAAGGAACTTTGTTGTTTATGCAATCTCTCTAAAAGAAAATCGTAGGCTTGATGCGTTTTAATGACTAAGAAGTGTTGAGTAGCTTCTTGGTAGTGCGATAGCACCTGCGCTTCTTCATCACGAACTTCTTTGGACAGTTCTCGTTGCTTGTCGATGTATAATCTCCTCAACAAATAGATAATAGGAGTAATAACGAGTAAAACCAGCACAAGACGATAATCCAGGAAACAAAGAAACAAAGCCGCTCCAATGAGTTGGCACAGCATTGTCACAATCGCAGGGAAAGTGTTTGTTGTCATTGCTACCAAAGATTCCACATCTTTGGATATCCGCCCTTGGATGTCGCCACTATGATAATTTTGCAACTGAAGCCAGTCTGCAAACATCAATTTGCTGAAGACCGATATTCGCATATCGTTCTCTGTTTTGGTAAACAAAATGGTGTTCGTCCAAGTCCCGACAAAAGTTATGACGCGTTGCACTATGGTTCCTCCCACATAACATCCCAAAATCAAAGCCAGGTTTCCAGGATTTGCACCCGTTGCGATGTCAATAGCAGCCTTAAAAAGATAAACAAAACAAAGACTCAAGGCCACACCTAGCACCCCTAACAGCAGATTCAACAGATAGAGCCAAGGATAAAGAGCCCAATAGTGTTTCATCCACGCGAAAAATTGGATATAGGAACGGATATTTAACTTCATACCTTCAAGGAAACGACACAACGATTGAGAAAATCAGAGAAAACGCAGGAGGATTAGTATTCATTCGCAGAAAGACTATCCGCGTATGTCTTCGCCCCACATCATTTTTTCGCGTAATGCACGAAAGAAAGCATTACTATGCAAATGAACAACGGCGATTTTGTAATCGGCTTTTTGCAAGATAACCTCAGTATTCGTCGAAAAACTTTGGCTTCTGCCATCAATAGATAAAAGGAAACGCTCTGTGCGACTATCTATCTTCAGTCGAATCGCAACGTCATCGCGAAGAACGATGGGACGCATCGTCAAACTATGTGGAGCAACTGGAGACAAACAAATCGTAGCGGATTGTGGGTCAAGAACAGGCCCCCCCACAGAAAGCGAATAGGCCGTAGATCCTGTGGGAGTGCTAAGCACTAGACCATCCGCCATATATTTAGTAAGTAATTCACCGTCCACTCGGGTGTCTATTTCAATGAGAGAAGCATTATCGTGCTTCAACACAGCAACATCATTGAGAGCAAAAGGATAAGTTTCGAGTGTATCTCCTAGGGTCTGCACTTGAATCAAGCTGCGTTCACTGATATAGAATTTCCCAGCCGCCACACGCTCTAAAGCATTGTCTACCATTTCTGGAGTGACGTCAGCCAAAAAGCCAAGCCGCCCCATATTGATGCCCAATATAGGGATTTTTCTGCGCCCCAATTGTTCTGCGGCATGAAGAAATGTCCCATCTCCCCCAATGGAAATGGCTAAATCTGCTTGGCATTCTTTAATGCAGAAACTACCTATTCCCTCTAAAACGGACGCATCTAGCGTATGCTCACGCAAAACGGGGATGAAATCTTCAGCAACAAGCACTTCTAGTCCTAATTGCTGGAGTTTGAGTATGATTTGAATGGCGCATTTGAATTTATCTACCTGATAGCTATTGCCAAACAAGGCGATTCTTTTGGGAGAAAAGTGCATAATAAACTGTAAATTGCCGCATTTCGGAAAGTGAGATACTCATAATTTGAATATATTTCGTAATTTCGCGGTATAGATGAGGGAAGAAGTTCAAAGCTTCTTCAAGCAAAATTACAGTATTCTCCTCATTATACCAAGCATTTATGACTAAACTGAGCGTAAACATCAATAAATTTGCCACTTTGCGCAATGCACGTGGTGGAAACAATCCGAACTTATTGCAAGTGGCTCGTGATTGTGAACAATTTGGTGGACAAGGTATAACTGTGCATCCGCGCCCCGACGAACGACATATCCGACGCGCAGATGTGACAGACCTAAAAGAGTGTATAACAACAGAGTTTAATATCGAAGGCTATCCAAGCAAAGACTTCATTGAATTGGTTTGCTCTGTAAAACCTGCGCAGGTGACACTCGTGCCTGATGCTCCCGATCAGCTAACGTCTAACGCGGGCTGGAATACGAAGGAAAAGATGGATTTTCTTTCTCCTATAATTGCTCGTTTTCACCAAGAAAATATTCGCGTTTCTGTTTTTATTGATCCAGACAAAGAAATGGCTGATTATGCTCTTCGTTGTGGAGCTGACCGTGTGGAACTTTATACAGAGCCCTATGCCGCAATGTATGTTTCAAATCGCGATAAAGCCGTGGCTCCTTACGTAGACTGTGCCCTTCACTGTCGCAAACTTGGATTAGGCATTAACGCTGGGCACGACCTGAGTTTGGAGAACCTGGCCTTTTTCTCCGAACAAATTCCTTTTCTTGATGAGGTGAGCATCGGACACGCATTAGTTTGTGACGCACTCTACTTGGGATTGGAAAATACAATCAAGGCCTATTTGGCTTGCTTGGCTTCCTCCGAACAATAATCCTATATATAATAAGGAGTATCCTTGAAGTCTAAAGATTTACTCCATCGCTTAATTAGAATAACAAGAATACCATTGTATGTTACACGTTTTTTTGGCAGACGGTTTTGAAGAAATCGAAGCTCTCACGACAATTGATATATTGCGTCGCTGTGGTTTAGAAGTGCAAATCGTATCTGCAACGGGAACAAGACTGATTCACGGTGCGCACAACATGTCCATAATGGCAGAAGCTGTGTTTCGCAAAAACGAAATATCCCAAAGTGAAGGTTTGATCTTCCCTGGCGGTATGCCTGGAGCTCGTAATCTTTTGCAGCACGAAGGCTTGCGTAAGACACTCATTCAACATAACGAAAATAAAAAACTCATTGCAGCCATCTGTGCTGCACCTATGCTGCTAGGCAAAAACGGCATTCTTCGTGAACGCCGTGCAACTTGCTATCCTGGTTTTGAAGAAGAACTTATCGGTGCAACTTATGTCAACGAGATGGTGGTGGAAGATGAACATATCATCACGGCAAAAGGCCCAGGAGCGACCGTAGAATTTGCCTTCGCCATCGCTTCGCGTTTTGTGGATGCTACGATGGTTGAACGCGTGAAATCGGATATGCTCTACCTATAACCCCAAGCACCAAGGCATACACGCTCAACTCTGCTGTATATGCAGCCTAATTTTCGCAATTATGAAATATCTAGTTTGTTCAGACATCCATGGTTCTCTCCCTGCACTCGAAAAACTGCTTGAGCACTACGAAACGATGCAGTGCGACCAGCTTCTTTTCATCGGAGATTTACTGAATTACGGCCCTCGCAATCGCATTCCAGAAGGAATAGATCCGCAAGGTATTGTGCAAAAAATGAATGCTATGGCTGATCGCATCATTGCGATAAGAGGAAATTGCGACAGCGAAGTCGATCAAATGCTTTGCGAATTTGATTTGATGGGAGATTATGCTTGGGTAATGGACAATGGCAAGCGCATTTTTCTGACGCATGGACATATTTATGGGGAAAACCATTTGCCGCGTGCGCAATTCGACATCCTTTTCAATGGGCATACGCATTTGCCTCACATCACGCGTCTTGAAAATGGAGCAGTAGTCGTCAACACTGGTAGCCCAACGTTTCCTAAAGGTGGGAATCCTCCAACCTTTGCAACATACGAAAATGGACTAATTTCCCTTTACCAATTAGACGGAACGTTATTACAAAGTCTTGTCCTTTGAGTTTTTGACAATCTGACGCAACTTCTTGCGCTCTCGTCACTTTGTCTTCTTTTTCCATAATGATATATGAATAAATCGACAGCACTTCCCTACTCTATCATTGCGTTAGATTTGGATGGCACGCTCACAAACAGTGAGAAAAACATTACTCCACGTACTTTGGATGCCTTGATGAAGGCACAACGCGAAGGAGTTCGATTGGTGCTAGCCTCTGGACGCCCAACATTTGGTATAGCAGCCTTGGCTAATCAACTACAACTTGCCGATTATGGCGGATATGTGCTGTCTTACAATGGAGGAAGAATTATCGATTGGTGCGAGAAGACTGTGATATTTAGCCAAGTAGTCGATCAGAAACTCGTACCGATTCTTTACGACTTTGCGGAAAAAGCCCAACTCCCTATCGTCACCTATCTTCCAGAAGCCATCTCAGCCAGCAAAAACGAGGGAGAGTATTTGGCAGAAGAGGCGCGCATCAACGGAAT
>CAJPLH010000094.1 GCA_905371275.1 Prevotellaceae bacterium | reverse complement strand
TAACTTCCTGTCATCTTTCATTTTCTTGTTGGCATCTTGTTTCTCGTTCGTTCTCAACGTAGCCCGCTACGTCTTCAAACTAACGAAAAACCATCTGTTCAACAATCAAATAAAATCTGTTCAGGATCTAATGACCGATTTGGGTTAAAATGTATGTGTGTACCTTTTTAGGGAATAAATTTGTGTGAGATAAGTGAGTGCTAGAAGTATTGCGCGCACCAGTGGCGAACTACTGCCGCTCAGACCAAGGGGGGAGGCAGCATCAAAGCTGTGCTGAAAATCAAGGCTGAGGTGTCGTGTAAAACTCTATGAGCCGGCGCAAAGCTCGTTCGCACACGGCACAAAACACGGGCACTTCATTGGTGCGCATCCTACAATTGCGGAATGCACGATATACGCCTTTCGACATATAGCCACCACCTTCGTAGACACCAATCTTTTGAGTGTCGCTGTCTGTTGTGTCGTCCGTTCCAGTGGGAATTTTACGCTTTGGGGGAAGCATATCTTTCCATTTCTCTGAAAAGCGCGCTAGTGTTGTGATATTTTGTTCCCAAGGCTCAATATTGGGGTGATAGTAATTGGCGTATTGGTCATCATAAAAATATTCGTCCGCTAATCCTCCAAAAGAATGCCCAAATTCGTGTACCGTTACGGGAAGAAAATGTTCGTTGTGTGCAGCCGAGAGCGTATAACTATTGTAGATTCCACCTCCACCATAGTTAGAAGTATTGGCCAATATCAAAATATGCTCATATGGAACACCTGCTAATGCATCATTAAGCGCTTTCAACTTCAAGGTTGTAAGATAGCGTTTACTATAGAATGTATCAAAATTTGAATGCAATGCTGTTTGCTTCCAATCGTTATTGTGAGGAATGCTTACTCCGCTCTCAAGACTTGGCACTGCCACTGCTACAAAGTTGAAACGGTCTTTGAAGTCGCTAAAAGGTTTGTACTTTAGAATCTCTTGGGTAGCACGTTCTGCATCAGCGTAAAACACGTTCGATTCTGCTGCGGTATAACCTTCTGCTACGATGGCAACGTCAATACATTTATTAGATTCCCCCCCGTGGTGAATATACTTGTATGGATGTTGCGGTAGAGTCGGGAGGGGACGAATGAGAATGTCATCTACTTTAACTTGATGTTCGAACTTATAAATAGGTTCTCTGTGAGTATTGAAGAGCGTAACTTCTACTTTCGCATCCCGACGCGGAAAAGGTAGTTGGAAAGTGTTTTCAAAAGATTTGCGCACTTGGGTAGCTTCCTCGCTTGTTTGCCATTCTTGAAATAAAGTACTGAATGATACCTTGTAAATTTCCCGACCAGACTGACTGTCTTTCATTACTATTTGACCGTTTCCAGCAAGGGGCAATTTTTGCATATTGACTCGGCGGCCATACCACCCCTTAGAAACGTGTAGTTCATCCAGAGCTATCTCTTGTGTTTGGCTCGTTCCTGTAAAATTATAGTCAATGCGAAGAGTGGAATCCCTGAACATCGCATTAAAATCTGATTTTACGTCAGAAGAAACCTGGGCATTTACCCCTAAAATGGGAAGGAATAAAAGAGAAGAAAGTAATTTACGCATATCTACAATAGCTTTTTGGGATAAACTCCTGCGAATTTACTGATTTCCGTGGAAATGTAAGGTGCTTTTCTCGGATATTTTGTACTTTTGCCAAGGTATTCAGATTGAAACAACAACTATGATTAGAGTTTTAGTAGATAGCGGTTCCACAAAGACCGATTGGATGATTCAGAATGAGAAGACGCAAAAGCTATTGCGTTGGCAAACGCGTGGCATCAATCCTAGTTTGATGAACGATACACAAATCATCGAAATTTTGGTCAGCGAAGTACGTCCGAAAATTTTAAACTTCTTGCAGTTCTCGCTAGATGATGCTTCGATGAAATCGGAAAACTCTAGAGACGATTCACTAAAAACATCGGTTTCATCGACGTCTTCTTTGGTGCACAGCCTTCGTTTTTATGGTTCAGGCTGTCGTCCTGAACAATGTGAACGTATGCAGCATTTGTTGTCTACTACATTGATGGCACAAGATGTTGTTGTTGCTTCTGATTTGTTGGGGGCAGCTCGTGCGTTGTGCGGTAATCAATCCGGCATCGTTTGTATCCTCGGCACAGGGTCTGCAAGTGCGCACTACAATGGCGAATCTTTCGAACAATCCACACCTAGTTTGGGATATATTCTAGGGGATGAAGGTAGCGGAACATCTTTAGGAAAGCACCTCTTGTCGGATATTCTTAAAGAACAATTACCTCACAATGTATGTGCTTTATTTAGAAAAGAATATCCTATCTCACTTCCTGAAATAATTCAACGCGTATATCGTGAACCCAATCCCAATCGGTTTTTGTCGCAGTTTACCTATTTCTTGTCGAAACATTTGTCTGAACCCAGTGTTGAAGCCTTGGTTGTGAATGAATTCACGCAATTCTTCGAAAGAAATATCATTGCTTATCAACGTCCAGAGCTAGAGGTTCATTTTGTGGGTAGCGTAGCTTTTGTTTTTGAAAAGCAACTGCGCTTTGCTGCGTCCAAATTAGGGCTTAAAATTGGACGAATAGTGAAAGCACCGCTCGATATTGACAATGTGTTTTGTCGAATGCTTTCATCAGATAGATAGGGAATTAAGACTAATTATATGTAGAAATAATGGAAAAGTTCGATGTTCATATATTAGGCTGTGGTAGCGCGATTCCAACGCTTAAGCATTTTCCCACCGCTCAAGTGCTCGATATTAGAGATAAACTCTTTATGATTGATTGCGCCGAAGGGACGCAATTGTTATTGAGAAAGCAAAAACTAAAGTTTTCACGGCTTAATCACATCTTTATCTCCCATCTGCACGGAGATCATTGCTTTGGATTGATAGGATTACTCAGCACTTTCGACTTATTAGGACGCACTTCTAAACTACATCTTTATAGTCCTGGTGAAGACTTGGAGCGTCTTCTTCGTCCTCAAATCGAATATTTTTGTCGCGGAATGGGCTATGAAGTCGTATTTCATGCGGTTCCACACAAAGAAGCGTCTGTCATCTATGAAGATCGCACGCTGACGGTTGAAACGATTCCATTGAAACACCGTATTCCTTGTTGTGGTTATCTCTTTCGAGAAAAGGCGGCTTTACCTCATATTCGCAAAGATATGATAGACTACTTGCAAATCCCTTCGTTTGCCATCAATAGCATAAAAGAAGGGGCAGGGTGGATTGATGAAAATGGACGAGAATGGGAGCATGAAAAGTTGGTGTTTCCTGCGCAACCGCCCAGAAGTTATGCCTATTGCTCCGACACCATTTATCGTCCGCAATTAGTCGAGCAACTAAAATCCGTAGATTTACTCTATCACGAAGCCACCTTCACAGAAGAATGTGCTAAAAGAGCAAAAGAAACCTACCACAGCACTGCGAAACAAGCCGCTTCTATTGCAAAGGATGCCAATGTTGGGCGCCTCGTTATAGGACATTTCTCCGCACGCTACGAAGATGAGCAAGTATTCTTGACAGAAGCGCAAGAGGTGTTCGTGAACACATTATTAGCCAAAGACGGCTTGAAAATCTCTATTTAGCGCAGTAAAGCCTTAAAAAACGCATATCTAGTGTACAAAATTGATAGATTATGCGTACCTTTGCGAGGTATTTATAAAGAAATCCTTGATTTCATCGCAAATCTCTTACGTTGCATTCCATAAATCATCGAATAACAGATAATCACTCAAATAGAAATACCAATTATGACAGACATCGATTGGGCAAATTTGCCATTTGGATATATGCCAACGGACTACAACGTGCGTTGCTATTACAAAAATGGAAAATGGGGCGAGATAGAAGTCTCATCTTCAGAAACCATCAATATCCATATGGCTGCAACTTGTTTGCACTACGGGCAAGAATCTTTTGAAGGGCAAAAAGCCTTTCGTTGTCCTGATGGAAAAATCAGAATCTTTCGTATTGAAGATAATGCAGCGCGTATGCAAAGCACCTCTCGCGGTATTTTGATGCCAGAAATGCCAACGGACAAATTCGTGGAGATGGTGAAAAAGGTTGTCAAACTCAATGAACGCTTTGTTCCTCCTTATGAAAGTGGCGCTGCTCTCTACATCCGTCCTCTGCTCATTGGCACTGGAGCGCAAGTGGGAGTGAAACCTGCAGATGAATATCTATTTATCATTTTTGTCACTCCTGTTGGTCCTTATTTCAAAGGAGGCTTTGCTACTACTAACTTTGTGATTACGCGCGAATTTGACCGAGCAGCTCCTCATGGCACCGGCACATTCAAAGTGGGTGGTAACTATGCCGCAAGTTTGCGTGCTAGCAAATGGGCACACGATGCGGGCTATTCCGCAGAGTTCTATCTTGACGCCAAAGAGAAAAAGTATATTGACGAATGTGGCGCTGCCAATTTCTTTGGTATAAAGGATAATACCTATATTACCCCTAAGTCTAGTTCGATTTTGCCATCAATCACCAACAAGAGTCTCCAACAATTAGCTCTTGATTTGGGATTGAAAGTGGAAGTTCGCCCTATTGCTGAAGAAGAACTCGCAACATTTGAGGAAGCTGGCGCATGCGGCACAGCAGCTGTGATTAGTCCAATTGCGCGCATTGATGACCCCGAGATGGGAAAGAGTTACGTGTTCTCTGATAATGGACAACCTGGTCCTATCTCCACCCAACTGTACACCAAGCTCCGTAACATTCAATATGGCATCGAAGAAGATGTACACGGCTGGGTTACGACTATAGACTAGTTTTCTCCTTCATTCTAAACAATCAATGAAACAACTTCTCTTTATCGCTGGACTCGTTGTCGCATCTTCTCTGACGCTGGGCAGTTGCCGTAGTGAGAAAGACAAGCAAAAAGACAAAGAGCTAGAAGAATTACGCCAACTTGCGGACATGGATCGTCGCGAGATGGAAAATCAATACCAACAATTCGCCTTGCAATATGATGAATTGAAAAAGGGTATTAAGGACGATTCGTTATTGAGTCAATTAGGTCGCGAGCAAGAACGCACAAAGAACCTTCTTGAAGAGCTGAGACGCGTTAAATCTACAGATGCTGCTGAGATTAAACGTCTCAAAAAGGAATTGGAAACTGTGCGTTCAGTGCTCCGCTCCTTTGTGATGCAAGTAGATTCTTTGCAGAGAGAAAATGGTAGACTCACTAATGAACGAGATGTGGCGCGCAGTCAATTGAATGATGCTAATTCTATGATTTCTTCACTTGATCAGGAACGCGCAAAACTCAATGACAAAGTGGCTATCGCTGCTCAACTAAATGCGTCTGGCATCAGCATTACTCCGCAGAAGCGTAGTGGTAAGCAGGCGAAGAAGTCAAAAGATATCGAACGCTTTATGATTTCCTTTACTATCAACCGCAATGTCACAGCTTCTACGGGCAACAGAACAGTCTATGTGCGTTTGATGAATCCAAGTGGAGGGGTCATCAGCGGTGGCAGTAGTTTCACTTACGAAAATCGTACATTAGAAAGTTCTGCTACCAAGTCAATTGAATACACTGGAGAAGAACAACACGTTTCTCTCGTTGTGCCTACCACCAACGAATACCTCTCTGCCGGAAAATACAGTGCACATATCTTTTGCGATGGACAAATGATTGGCACAACCGCTATTACGTTAGAAAAATAATTCTTTCCCATAACTCATATACAATAAGAAATGAGAATCAAAACTATTTTGGTAACAACTTTCGCGCTGGCACTTTTCACTTGCAGTGCGGTTGCTCAATCCACCTCTAAGTATTCCAATCCCCAAAACTGGAAATGGGAACAAGGTACCATCGTTACGCAAACTCCAGAGCGTGCTGCTGGTCAGAAGTCTGTTCTCAATCTTGCAACACCACGTATGCAAACCGTGAGAGTGGCTTTTGTTGGACTTGGTATGCGTGGACCTTGGGCTGTAAAACGATTCACTTACATTCCTGGTGTACAAATTGTGGCACTCTGCGACTACGAAGCAGAACGTGCAGAGAATGCGCAAAAGTTTCTTCGCGAACGCAATCTCCCCCCCGCTGATGTTTATTCAGGAGAGAAGGGATATGAAGAACTTTGCAAGCGTCCCGATATTGACTTAGTCTATATTGCAACCGATTGGGACCACCACTTCCCTGTTGCCAAATGTGCTATGGAAAATGGTAAACACGCAGCTGTGGAAGTACCTTCTGCTATGAATCTCGATGAGTGCTGGCAATTGGTAGACCTCTCTGAAAAGACCCAAAAGCATTGTATGATATTGGAAAACTGCTGCTATGACTATTACGAACTCAATGCCTTGAATATGGCACAAAATGGAGTTTTTGGTGAAGTATTGCGTGCAGAAGGAGCTTATATCCATAATCTCGATCAATTCTGGGGCGAGTATTGGCACAATCCTGCAGATTCGCTTTCTAAGAAAGTGGGTTGGCGTATGGCATACAACAGCAAAAATCGTGGGGATATTTACGCTACTCACGGCCTAGGCCCCGTTGCTCAATGTCTTGACATTCACCGTGGTGATCGCTTCACTGTTTTGACAGCTATGGACACAAAGTCTGTTCACGGCAAAGAATACATGGAGAAGCATACAGGTGAAGCTTGCGAAGATTTCCGTAATGGCGACCACACCACAACATTGATGCGCACCGCCAATGGTAAAGTGGTGGAGATTCAACACAATGTGATGAATCCTCAGCCTTACAACCGTTTGTTCAAACTTACTGGTACAAAAGGATATGCCACTAAATATCCACAACCAAAGTTTGCGCTCGATAGCAAACAGCTTGCAGAAAGCGGAGTGAAGCCTGATATGGATAACATCAACTCACATGGTTTTCTTCCAGATGCAGAAGCCCAAAAGTTACAAGCTAAATACGAACATCCCATCATCAAGAAATACGGCGAAGCTGGTCGCGAAATGGGTCACGGTGGTATGGACTATATGATGGATGCGCGTCTGGTGTATTGCTTGCAAAATGGATTACCTTTGGATATGGACGTCTATGACCTTGCTGAATGGAGCTGTTTAGCAGAACTCGGCACATTGTCAATGGACCACAACTGCGCAGCTGTCGCATTCCCCGATTTCACGCGTGGTCAATGGAAGGAATTGAAAGGCTACAAGCATGCTTATAACACTACTGACGAAGCAAATGTAGAGGCTATCGCTAAAGCTGCTACAAAGGCAATGAATGAGCAAACTAAAAAACTCAAGCTCTGGGATCTTTATGAAAAAGTGACTAAGGCTAACAGCGCATCTGACAAAGCAAAAGCGCAAAGTTCTCTTGTTGCAGCCAAAGCAAAGGCACTCAAGGAAGTACAAAAGGCAATCAAACAAGCCTCAGCCAAGAAATAATCCTCCTGGCTGTTTACCCAACTTTCAATACACAAGGGTTG
>CAJPLH010000093.1 GCA_905371275.1 Prevotellaceae bacterium | reverse complement strand
CACTTTTTCAAAACGACACGTCGTTTCCTCATAAACAAGCACTAGTTTCGAAAAAACGACCCATAACCCAGTAAAAACCTCCGAAAATCACGATTTTCAAAGCCGCTGAGAATCGCATAATTCTCAACAACTTTCTCTCAGTTCCAAATACCGCGTTAAATGGAGGGGTACGAAACGCAAAGTTTTACTAAAAACTAAATCGTTTTTCCGCTTCTTTCTGTCTTTCAACAGACGTTTCATTGGGAAATCTCGATATATGCCCAATAATAGAGAGCCATTTTGAGGAGAAAGACCTAGGTTAGATAAGCATTATAGTTTGTTTTGTTTGCCTATGTGGTGCATTGTCCGTAACTTTGCGCGCACATTATTATATAATACGTCGCGGTCAACGCCAACGCTCCCCTTTTTTGCCCTGAGGTCGCTCACCTTTCAGCGCATCACATTGGCTTGACGCACCGCTGCCACTTTTCTGTTTAAACCTATGTCCTACACGATAGCACAAACTGCAAAAATCATTGGAGCTTCCATCGATGGCGCAGGTGCTCACGACATCGCTGCGTGCAATGCACAGATTGATTGGTTGCTCACAGACAGCCGTTCACTCGCTTTTCCCGAAACTTCGCTGTTCTTTGCCCTTCGCACAGCCACTGGCGACGGACACCGCTACATCCCTGCGCTACTCCAGCGCGGAGTTCGCAATTTTGTGGTCAATCTTGACTTTCATCTCGATGACCTCAACGACACCGCTGCCTCATCTCTCGTGAGCGAAGCCAATTTTCTCCGCGTGAAATCTCCGCTTCTGTCCTTGCAACGACTGGCAGCTGCCCATCGTGCGCAGCTTTCGCTCCCCGTTGTCGGCATCACAGGCTCGAATGGCAAGACGATTGTCAAAGAATGGCTCTACCAACTCCTTTGTCCCTCAGAACAAGTGACGCGCTCGCCACGTTCTTTCAATTCGCAGATTGGGGTTCCCCTCTCGGTGTGGTTGCTCAATGCGCAAAGTCGTATCGGCATCTTCGAAGCTGGCATCAGTCGTGAGGGAGAAATGGCACGTTTGCGCGATATCATCCAACCCACACTTGGACTCATTACCAACATTGGCGCAGCGCACGAAGCCAATTTCTCTAGTATGGAGGAGAAATGTGCGGAAAAATTGCAACTATTTGCGCATTGCGAAACGCTTATCTATTGTGCCGACAATGAACTCATCGGAGCAACACTCGACAAAATGGACTTTGCTGGTAAGCGCATCACGTGGTCTAAGCAAGGTAAAGCAGCGCAATATCGCTTCTCCACCCACATACTTTCGGACTGCACGGAGATTTCGTTTCAACGCGCAGAGATTGCAGCAGACGGTTCTTATATTTTCAGTCAGAACCAAGAGAAACACCAGTTTTTCATCCCTTTCACAGACGAAGCCTCCATCGAAAATGCCATTCACGCGGCAGTTGTTGCGCTGCAACTTGGGGTGTCCGTAGAACAACTTGCAACGCGTATGCCACAACTTCAATCGGTGGCAATGCGTCTTGAGGTGAAAGCTGGGGTTCGTGGGCTGACGCTCATCGATGATGCTTACAATGCCGATCTCACATCGCTCGACATTGCCCTCGATTTCCTGCATCGTCGTAAAGAAGCGCACCATAAATCTGTGCTTGCGTTGAGCGATTTTCAGCAAACGGGTATGCCCGCTGGCGAACTCTATCAGCGCGTGGCAACACTCATTGCATCGCGTCCTGTGGATAAAGTCATCGGCATTGGCCACGAAGTGAAACGTTTGCAGAATCTTCTGCAATGTCAGGTGGAATGCTTCGACCAGACCGATGATTTTCTCGCAAGTTCTTGCCTTGCTTCGCTCTCTGATGCCGTGGTGCTCCTCAAAGGTGCACGCGAATTTGCTTTTGAACGCATTGCCGACGAGCTCCAACTCAAGGTGCACGAAACGACTTTGGAAATCAACTTATCGGCACTTGCCGACAATGTGCGCTTCTACCGCTCTCACCTTCGTCCAGGGGTGAAACTCACTTGTATGATCAAAGCCGGTGCTTACGGTTGTGGTAGCGTGGAAGTGGCTCGAACACTGCAAGACCTTGGCGTAGATTATCTTGCCGTGGCGGTGGCTGACGAAGGCGCGGAACTCCGAAAAGCGGGTATCACTGCTGGAATCTTGGTGATGAATCCCGAAATGAGTGCGCTCCACACCTTGTTTAAGTATCGTCTTGAACCAGAGGTCTACAATTTCCGCCTACTCGATGCGCTCATCGCAGCAGCGCGCCACGAGGGCATCACGCAATATCCTGTGCACATCAAACTCGATACGGGTATGTGTCGCCTGGGGTTCAATCCTGAGCACGACATTCCCGCAGTGATTGAGCGTTTCCGCCACCAACAAGCCCTGCGACCTCGTTCTGTCTTCTCGCACTTTGTGGGAAGTGATAGCCCCGATTTCGACGAATTTTCAGCACAACAATTTGCGCGCTTCGATCGGGCTTCTCTAGAACTTCAAGCGGCTTTTCCCTTCCACGTGATGCGCCACATCTGCAACTCCGCCGGCATAGAGCGTTTTCCCGAACGTCAACTCGATATGTGCCGTTTGGGACTAGGACTTTACGGCATCGACCCCATCGACAATCGCACCCTCGAACACGTGGCAACTTTGCGCACCACGATTCTTCAGATTCGTGAAGTGCCTGCTGGCACGAGTGTGGGCTACAGTCGCAAGACCATTGTGCAACGTCCCTCGCGCATTGCTGCCATCCCCATTGGCTATGCCGATGGATTGGACCGCCATCTCGGCAACGGGCGCGGACATTGCCTGGTGAATGGACATCCTGCTCCCTATGCGGGAAATATCTGTATGGATGTTTGTATGATTGACGTGACGGATGTGCCTTGTCGCGAAGGAGATTCCGTAGAAATCTTTGGCGAACACCTGCCAGCTGCACAACTTGCTGAATGGCTCGATACGATTCCCTATGAAATTCTCACTTCCGTCAGCGACCGCGTGAAAAGAGTCTTTTTTGAATAAAATGAATGTCGCATTTTTGCTTGAAACATATCCCAAGCGGATGCAGTTTACGCGCTTTTCCCCATAACAAATATGCAACTATTGATTTATCGTTCCACATTGCGATGGTGGTTTTGTATTACTGTCTGTTGCTGTGTGGCGATGGCTTACGCTAGCGGTCGAAGCTCTCGAAAGTCTTTTCCCACTGCGCCCGACATTGTGTTGCTGGGCGATTCTAACACTTGGATTGGAGGAGATGATTGTAGCCAAGAACAAGGCTGGAACTACTGGTTTGCGCAGCACTTTCCCCACCGCTCCATTCGCAGTTATGCACGAAGCGGTGCCACTTGGACGCACACGCTCAAAACCTCTCGCGATGAACAACAAAACACGAACAAACTGGCGGACAACAACGTGGTAAGTAACCAAGTGTTTCGACTGATTTCCGCCTATCGCAATGGCACACAACCCACGCCTCATCTCATCATCATTGCTGCTGGCACCAACGATTTTTGGTTTCTGCAGGCTCGTCCCTCTGCCCTACTGCAAGATGTGTCGCGAGTGTTTGCTTTGCCTCAACAAGAGGTGCTGAAAACACCGCTCAATCGTTTGTTGTCGTTGGCTCAAGCTATGCGATACGATTGCACGTTGTTGCAACAAACTTTTCCACAAGCGCGCATCATTTTGCTCTCACCGTTGCAAAGCACGGCTTTTTCAGCTGAGCGTTTAGCAGAAGGCACAGCGCGTATGGTGCAAATTGCGCAACAACTTCGTTTGCCACTCATCAGACAAGACAAAATTTGCAGCCTTCGTGCCGATGATGAGCGCAAAAATTTCGTTTATAGCACGGACGGCACGCACACCTCTGTGCTGGGCGCACAACGCAACGGCCAGATTTTGGCACAACACATCACAAAAATCTTGCAAACTCAACGCATTTCACAAAGATAACTCGTTTATATGGTCTTTTCCGATCTCTTTTTTCTCTTCGTCTTCCTCCCTAGTTGCGCGCTACTCTACCTTTTAGCAGGTTTGATTGATCGCAAATCTTTGCAACCTAACGGCCGACCGGTCAATACGCTAAAGAATGCCGTACTCGTGTTGTTCTCACTCATTTTCTATGCGTGGGGAGAACCGGTCTACGTATTTCTGATGCTGGGTTGCGTGCTTTGGAACTATCTGGGCGGTCTTGCGCTCACTCGTTTTGAGCAATACCGCGGTTTTGCGCTCTTCCTAGGTGTTGTCGGCAACTTAGCCATTCTTGGTACGTTCAAATATGCCGGTCTTATTGCAGACACTTTGACAAGTTGGGGTATTCCCGTGAGCAATCCTCACATTGCATTGCCCATCGGCGTGAGTTTCTACACGTTTCAATCTATGTCTTATCTCATCGATGTCTATCGCCGTGAGAGTCCGGTGCAGAAATCCTTTGGCAATCTCTTGCTCTATGTGTCGATGTTCCCACAACTTGTAGCGGGTCCCATCGTGCGCTACAGCACCGTAGCAGCGCAAATCCAAGACCGCCGCGTCACTGCACAAGACTTTGCCGAAGGTGTTTATCGTTTTCTCATCGGACTAGGCAAGAAGGTGATTCTTGCCAATCAGTTCTCCGAAATTGTTACTCAATTCTTAGGAGGAAATCTCCAAAATCTCACCACCTCGGGTGCGTGGTTAGGCATCCTGGCTTTCACCTTCCAAATCTATTTTGACTTCTCTGGTTATAGCGATATGGCCATCGGTATGGGGCGTTGCTTGGGTTTTCACTTCAACGAAAACTTTGCGCATCCCTACATCAGCCGAAGCATCACCGAGTTCTGGCGCAGATGGCACATTTCTTTGGGAAGTTTCTTCCGCGACTACGTCTACATTCCCCTCGGGGGCAATCGCCGTCACCAGTCATTCAACATCCTTGCCGTGTGGTTCTTGACAGGTCTTTGGCACGGTGCGAGTTGGAATTTCGTGCTTTGGGGTATGTATTTCGGCGTCATCGTGATGCTCGAAAAATACACGCTGTTGCGCTTCATCCATCGCGTGCCACGCGTGCTACTTCATCTCTACAGTCTACTCCTAATTGTGGTGGGTTGGGGTATTTTCTACTTTGACGACTTCACACGTTTGGGACATTTCTTCCAAACGCTTCTCGGAGGGGCAAAAGAGATGCACAATTTCATCACCACTGGCGCAGTATTTGATCATTTTTGGTTGTGGATTGCAGCCATCATTCTCTGTTTGCCTTTCCGTTCTGCCGTGCAACAACTCTCTGCACGCGTCTTGGGAGGTGAATCGAGTGCCGTTTATGCGGTGATTTCCACCTTCGCTCGAATTCTTCTCTCTGTGGCTCTCCTTGCGCTGTCTGTGGCTTTGCTCGTTGGTGCCACCAACAATGCCTTCATCTACACTCGATTCTAAGCCACTCGCTTTTTCTCTTTTCAGAATTTCTCTTGATTATGCGATATTCTCGTTTCTATCTCCTCGTCATAGGCCTCATTTTCGCAGCTTTTACCGTGGTATTCGACACTTTTCCACGCAGCACTTTTTCTCCTCTCGAAAAACGCGACTTGGCCACTTTTCCAAAATTCTCGTTCGAGCGTCTTCTCTCGGGCGCATTCACCAAAGAAATCTCCACTTGGTTTAGCGACAGCGAACCCTTTCGCGACCATTTTATGCAAATGAGTATGGAGACTAAACACTCACTTGCGCTCAGTCAAGGGGAAAACAATGTGACCTTTCACGCTTCCTCTGATGCTACCGCCGCTGCTGATGACGACAATGCGCCTGCCGACCCAGAGATGCAGCAATATGAGAACCATACTGCCGATGAAAATGCCAAGATTTCGAATGCAGGTATCATCGTCACAGGCTCGGGGAAAAATGTGCGTGCACTTATGGCTTTCGGCGGAAGCAGCAAAGGGTGTGTGGGTTATGCGCAAGCCTGCAATCTTTATCAAAAAACTTTTGGCAAGAACGTTCAAGTCTACTGTTTGATTATTCCCACAGCTGTAGAATACTACTGCCCAGAACAGGCTAAATATATTTCTCGTCCTCAATTTCCCAACATCAAAAGCACCTACGCACTCCTCGACAAAGAGGTGAAATCCGTTGATGCTTATACGCCCCTCGGCCAGCACGCAAAAGAAGATATCTATCTCCGCACCGACCACCACTGGGCTCCTCTCGGTGGATACTACGCAGCAGAGGCTTTCGCCAAAACAGCTGGTGTGCCTTTCAAAGACCTTTCGCACTATGAACGTAAGGTGTTGCATCGCTATGTGGGAAGTATGTATGGCTATGCCAAAGACATTGCCATCAAGAACGCTCCCGAAGACTTTGTGTATTATGTGCCAAAGAATGTGACCTACACCACAACCTACACGGACTATCAAGTGGACAAGAATTACCACGTCACTGCCGAAGGAAAGCCGCACAATGGGGCGTTTTTCCAGCACTACCGCGATGGAAGCGGAGCTGCCTATTGCACCTTTATGGGAAGCGACCAACGCCTCACTGTGGTGCGCACGTCAACTCCCTCTAAGCGCCGTCTACTCATCTTGAAAGATAGTTTCGGCAATGCGCTTCCTGGCTATCTCTTCTTCAGCTTTGGAGAAATTCACGTTGTCGATTCTCGCTATTTCCTCAAGAATATGAAGAACTATGTGACGCAAAACAAGATTACCGACATCCTTTTTGCCAACAACATCTTTAAGGCTTACTCTCCGCACATCTACAAGTCTTATCTGCGCTTCCTCTCTCAAAGCGGTGCTGTTTCTCCGGCTAAATCATCGTCTACGAAGTCTATTCCTGCAGCCATCTCATCTACAAATGCGTCTACACCGACTTCTCCTGCTTCCGCTGCATCAACACCTCCAGCACAAACATCTGCGCCCTCATCAGGAAAGTCATCGTCTACTCCTTACGAACCATAATCTCTGTTCTTCTTGAACAAAACGAACAAACAACTGCCATCACTAGGTTATCCCTATATGATGGCAGTTGTTCTTTTACCCCAATTGTCCTAGTATTGTATAGAGTTGAGAGGGGGAACAAAAAAATTAATGGGACCTCCGCTTATTAGCGGTGTCCCATTAACCAACACAAAAACTAAACTAGACTTAACTAAACTATTTTCTCGTTATCATCTCGACAACTACTTAATGCAAATGTAGGGGATTTGTAGTAATTGACCAAGGAATTCTTGAAAAAACTGAACGAACATCTTCGATTTTAACAGAAAACGCTGCATCTGAGATGAAAGATGTAGAAAAACGCAAGGTAAAACAGGAGTTTTCTTGCCACTAGAACTGCTAGAAACTCTAGAAGAACTAGAAGAACTAGAGCTACTAGAAGAACTAGAACCAACTAGAGAAAATCGGAGCTTATCATTCGAAGCGGGCAATGCGCTGAGCCAGATAGGCATCTGCCAAGACAAGAGCAGCCATTGACTCTACAATGGGAACGGCAC
>CAJPLH010000092.1 GCA_905371275.1 Prevotellaceae bacterium | reverse complement strand
ATAACAAGCAGGAGAAAGAGGAACAAAATAAACAACAGAATAAGCCAGACAAACAGAAATCCCAACCTGAAAAGTCACAACAGCAAGAACAAAAGGGGGGGATGAGCAAAGACAATGCGGACAGATTGATAAATCTAGCCCAGCAAGCGGAGCAACAAACGCGCAATAAGTTGCAACGTGCTGGACAACCGCGTCAAAAACAACTCAATAAGAATTGGTAAACAAGAGCGATTTTCGCTATTCTCCATAACGACATTGCAATAATGCGTAGATTTCTAAGTCTTCTCGTCACTTTTCTTTTTACACTTTATGGAGTGGGGCAAGTGACATTCAAAGTAAATGCCCCCAATCGTATAGACATCAATGGACAAATTAGACTGCAGTTTGAACTCAATGGCGCAGAGGGTAGCAATTTTCAGCAACCCTCTTTAGCCGACTTTGATGTGTTGGCGGGTCCTAATGTTTCCACTTCTAACAGCATTGTAATTATCAACGGCCGAACAAAGACTTCGGCTTCGACCATTTATACCTATATCCTTGCTCCCAAACACAATGGCACGCTTCAAGTAGGTAGTGCTTCTATTCATGCGCAAGGCAAAGTCTACAAGACAAATCCGCTTAAAATTCAAGTTTCTGGAAAAAGTTCCCCCAACGCTAATTCTTCTGCGGCGTCTTCTCGTGGTGTACAAGATATTCCTAATTATGGGAGTCACATAGGCGCAAAAGATGTCTATTTCACAGCAGAAGCTTCTAAACAACGGATTTATGAGCAAGAGCCTATCATATTGAGCTATCGCTATCATATTCGCGAGGGGGTTGCTGTTGTTAATATCATGCCCTCTGGTAAACCTGATATGAAAGGTTTTTGGACGCAAGAAGTAGAATTGCCTCGCAATCTCCATCCAGAAGCGGCCAGCATTGGTGGTAAGCTTTACCGCGTAGGAACAAACTTACAATATCTTATCTTTCCTCAACAGTCAGGTAAACTCACCATACCTGCACTACCTTTTGATTGTGCTATTGAGCAACGTTCCACTGGTATTGATGAGATTGACGCTTTTTTCAATGGCGGAGGAAGTATGAAGGTCGATCTTCAACGCTCTGCTCCTGCTGTTTCTATTGAAGTGCTGCCTTTGCCTCAGCCTCAACCTGCAGATTTCTCTGGAGGAGTAGGGCAGTTGTCCATTAGTGCATCGTTGATAACACCGATGCCTAAAACAAATGATGTTGCAACTTTACGTGTGGTGGTTCGCGGTACTGGAAACCTCAAATTAGTCAAAACTCCTGTTGTTGATTTTCCCAAAGGATTTGATACCTATTCCCCAAAAACAAACGATAAAGTACGCATAACTCCTGGTGGTATTGATGGCTCAATGGAGTTTGACTATACATTTGTACCAAGAAACATAGGTACGTTCACCATACCACCTATAAAATTAGTGTACTTTGATCCTCAAACAAAGCAGTACGTTACCACAAATACGCAAGCTTTGACCCTCAGTATTGAGAAAGGAACCAAAGCTTATGCTCCCATTTCATCTGCAAACACAGAAGATATAAAGCCCATAGTAATCAATAATGGAGAAACTTTTTCTGATGATGGTGTCTTGTGGATAGGTAGTTGGAGCTATTGGTGTTTGCTGTTGCTTTCCTTTGTTGTCTGTGCATTCGCAAGCCGTTACGTCCATAAACTCTGGTTAGCACATTCAGATTTAGAAGGAAAAACAGTGAAACGTGCAAGCAAAAAGGCGCATAAACGCCTGCGACAAGCAGAGTCGTTGCTCCATTCTCCTGATACATCAAAGTTCTATGACGTTCTTTCTGCTGCCATTACAGATTATTTGGCTGAAAAACTCAAGCAAGATAGAGCTGCCCTTACTCAAGAAGTCATCAAACAACAATTGGCGCTGCTTGGTGCTGAAGATGAACTAATAGAACAGACAATAACGCTACTGTCCGATATTGATTTCGGACGTTTCGCGCCCACTACCGATCATGCTCGTCACGAACTTTATCAGCGAGCCAATGAACTCCTCCATTCTCTCAATGATGTCATTAGATAATTGTTTTATGCGCACAAAGTACCTCTTTTTCATCACCGTCCTTTGGTCACTGTTTTCCATCGTTGCATGGGGACAGTCGGTTGCGGCGCAAGGCGAAAAAGGCTATACAGAGCAAAACTATGTCGATGCTGTAGTTTTCTTCAAAAAAGCGGTTCAAGAAACACCAACAGCGGAAAACTATTATAACTTGGGAAATGCGAATTATCGGCTGAAGCAGTACCCAGAAGCGGTGATTGCTTATTTACGTTGCTTGCGCATCGATCCTGCAAATGAAGATGCACGATATAATTTGCAACTTACGCAACAGAAAATCGCTCCTAGTACAACAACTTTAGAGAGTCAGCCGTGGGAAAGTCCGTTTACTTTGTTGCTCAACCTAGGGAGTGTAAAGAGATGGACTGCATTTTCTTTTCTCTTTCTCTTACTAGCTTTTGTTGGTTGGACTCTTTTTAGAACAGCGTCGCATCATATTCTGCAGAAAAGTGCTTTGTTTGCAACTTTCTTCTTAACTATAGCATTTGTGATGTGTACTATTTTTGCAGTGGCACAACGTTACCGTTTTTATCACAATCATCTTGCTGTTGTAACTGCTGAAGAAGCTCAATCTTATGCTTCTCCCATGACAAATGCAAAGAAAGAACTCGTTCTTCCTGGCGGAAGTGTAGTCTATCTGCAAGAAAATGCAGCAAAAGGATGGACAAGAGTGCAAACCAGCGATGGCACAGAAACATGGGTTCAGACCACTTTGTTGGTGCGCGTTCAAGAGAAAGATTAAAGTGAACAGCCATTTTTTTCCTCAAAAGTACCGCGTATTTTCTCAACATCGCGTATCTTTGCCAAGGAAATGAAACTAATTCAACTCAATTCAACAGTTCTTTTTTCATGGATTCTCTGTATCTTGTAGTACTCGGCTTCCTTTTGATTTTAGCAGTCTTCGACCTCAGTGTCGGAGTTGCAAACGATGCCGTGAACTTCCTCGCGCCTGCAGCAGGGGCGAGAGCAGCAAAGTTCAAAGTCATTTTGTCTGTTGCTGCTATCGGCATCTTCATTGGGGCTTCCACCTCGGGAGGTATGATGGACGTTGCTAGACATGGGATTTTGCAACCGCAACACTATTCCTTTGCCGATGTGATGTGCGTGTTCCTGGCAGTAAGTGCAACTGACGTCATATTGCTTGACATTTTCAACACGCTTGGCCTTCCTACATCAACAACCGTTTCATTGGTATTCGGTCTGCTAGGAGGTTCCACAGCGTTGGCACTTACCTATATTGTCAAAGATGGAATGGCTTACTCACAACTTATCAATACCGACAAGGCTCTTACGGTAATTGTGGGCATTTTCCTTTCCGTTGCCATCGCTTTTGTTGTTGGGTTGATTGTGATGTGGATAACCCGTATCATCTTTACCTTCAATTATAAAAAGCATCAGCGTTGGAGCATCGCCTTATATGGTGGATTCTCTGTCACTTTGATTATTTATTTTATCCTTGCTGTTAGTTTGAAGAACGCTTCTTTCTTCCAAGGATCACCGTTTGCACTTTTTGTAAACGAACATTCATTCCTCTTTCTTCTGTACGCTTTCATTGGTTCCACGGTTTTGGTGCAAATCTTGCACTTGATGCACGTGAACATCTTTAGAATCATTGTATTGCTCGGCACTTTTGCCTTGGCACTTGCCTTTGCTGGTAACGACTTGGTAAACTTTATCGGAGTTCCTCTTGCAGGTTTGGAAAGTTACCTTGATTTCAGTAATGCTGGCGACGTTGCAGCTGCTGCTCACAAAATGACTGTCTTGTCAAGAGATTCGTCTTTGCCCAATGTACAATGGTTCCTCATTGGTGCAGGAGTCATTATGACAGTAGCCATTTGGACTTCTAAAAAGGCACAACAAGTTGTACAGCGTACGCTTGACCTCTCTAGTCAGAGTGAGAGTGAAGAGGTTTTCTCATCTTCTAAAATGTCTAGAAGACTCGTTCGTAATGTACTCAATTTTAGTAGCCATGTAGTGAAACAGGTACCAGAACCCGTGGCTAATTGGGTGAATCAACGTTTCAGCAAAGACGGTATTGAAGAAACCAATGCAGACTTTGATTTGGTGCGTGCAAGTGTAAACCTTGTTTTCTCGGGTCTACTCATCATTATCGGCACATCATTCCAACTTCCGCTCTCAACTACTTATGTGGCGTTTATGATTGCCATGGGTTCTTCTTTGGCAGACCGAGCTTGGGGACGTGAAACCGCTGTCTATCGCATCACTGGCGTGATGACTGTTATCGGTGGATGGTTTATCACTGCGGGTGCTGCATTCATTATGGCTTTCCTCATTGCAAGTCTTAACCACTTTGGAGGATTCATTGCTATGGTTTGTGTCATTGGAATCATTATTTTCACGATGATTGCTAACAACCGCGCCTTTAAGAAGAAGCAGCAACAATCAGAAAATGTGGATACTTTGTTCCGCCAAATGATTAACACGCGTGATAAGAGCGAAACTTGGAAACTCCTCTTGCAACATTGCCAACTCACAGAAGTACATTTGCTCAAAGCTTCACGAGAAATCTTTGAAGGCATTGCGCAAGGCTTGATGAACGACAGCATCCGTTCCATTCGCACGGCTGAAACCTTGCTCAAAGACGAGCGTGATATGTGGAAACGCTATCGCCGTAAGGAAATTATCGGTATGCGTAAAATTGATCGCTTGCAAGCTGTTGAGAAAAATACTTGGTTCTATCTTGGCACCAACAGTTTGTCTCAGATTTTGTACGGTTTGAAACGTATGCTTGAGCCAATTCTAGAGCACGTGGACAACAACTTCAATCCACTTCCCGAAGAGTTTGTCAAAGAATACGTCCCAATCATGGAACGAACTTCTCAATTCTTGGAGGCCATCCAAACTTCTATCGCCAATAACGACTTTAGCAATAGCGATGAGGTATTAGTGCAGGGTAGCATACTCAAAAACGATGTTTCAGAGGTGCGTCACTCTCTCCAAGACCGCATACAGCGTGATGAGAGCAGCCTTAATATCGCGTTGCTCTATCTTAGTACACTTCAAGAAACGCAAGAGATTATCTCAAATGCTCGACACTTGCTTCGTGCAGCCAAGCGTTTTAGCAACTAATCAGCTACAACAGAAATACTACTTACTAATCACCTAGGTTTCAAAAGCCTAGGTGATTTCTTTTTGTCGTAACATTCGTAGAACTATAAAACTGAGTCTTCGAAATCTTTCGCTCAGTTTGGGTAGTCGGACGTTTATGTGTAACTTTGCAACGCATAACGTAGACACAAACACCTCGTCAATGAATAAAAGAAACCTTATTTGGGCACTGTCTTTGGGACTTTTATGGTCTGCACACTCATTCGCTCAAAATATAGCAAAAAAAGTAGAGTTCTCCATTGTAGAAACTTCTGATGTACACGGTCATTATTTCCCTTACGACTTCATCAACGACAAGCCAGGCGAAGGAAGTCTAAGTCGTATTTCTTCTTACGTCAAAACTCTCCGTCAAAAGAAAGGCAATCATCGCGTACTACTTGTAGACAATGGAGATATTCTCCAAGGGCAACCCTCTGCCTATTATTATAATTACGTAGATACCGCTAGTACACATTTGTGTGCACGGATGCTCAACGATATGGGCTATCTCTGTGCCTCATTAGGAAACCACGATGTGGAGACGGGACATCCTGTCTATGATAAGTGGATGGACGAGTGTGGCTTTGCTGTTCTTGGAGCAAATGTCTACAAACGTTCGGAACAACGTCCTTATCTCACTGCCTATGTGCAGGAAGAAGTTGATGGCGTACGCATTGCGGTTCTCGGTCTAATCACCCCTACAATTCCTCAGTGGCTTCCTGAGCGCCTTTGGTCTGATTTAGATTTCAAGGATGCTACAGAAACAGCCAAACGCATTGTGCCCAAAATACGAAGAGCTGCAAAGGCAGATGTCGTAGTAGTGGTCATTCATAGTGGTGTTGGCAAGGAACACAACACTTTGCCGATGCAAGATCATTGTGCTTATCAGATTGCAGAGCAAGTTCCAGATATTGATGTTGTGTTTTGTGGCCACGACCACCGTGTAGCTCATCGTGAAATACAAAATGACAGTACACAACAAAAGGTTCTAATCCTCAATCCTGGTGCTGATGCTATGAGAGTGGCGCAAGCAGATTTTTCATTACAACTTGATGCCAAAGGAAAAGTTGTAAAGAAACAAGTAAAGGGACAAGTGGTTGATATTCGAGGGGAGCAACCTGATGCTGAATTCTTGAACAAATTCAAGAAGGATTTTGATGCAGTGAAACAATATACTTCGCAGGTTATTGGGTACAATCAGAATCATTTAGACACACGTCCGGCATTCTTTGGTTCCTCAGCCTTTGTTGATTACATACATCGCATTCAACTCGCTGCCACAGGTGCTGATATAAGCTTTGCCGCTCCTCTGTCCTTTGATGCTGCAATTCCTATGGGACAAATCAAAATGGCAGATTTATTCAATCTCTACAAATATGAAAACCAACTACTTGTGATGGAATTGTCAGGCCGTGAAATCAAACAGTATTTAGAAGAAAGCTATGGCATATGGACCAATCAGATGCAAAGTCCAGCAGACCATATTCTTCTTTTCCGTCCCGATTTTGAAAAAGTGCTTGAACCTTGGCAACGTTTGCAACATTCTTCCTATAATTTTGATTCTGCTGCTGGGATCAACTACGAAGTTGATGTACGTAAACCTAAAGGGGAGAAGATTACAATCCTCGGTATGGCAGATGGTAGTGAGTTCGATTTACAAAAGAAGTACAGAGTTGCCGTAAATTCCTATCGCGCAAATGGAGGCGGCGGACTTCTCACCAATGGAGCTGGTATTCCTCAAGAAAAACTCCGTAGTAGAGTCTTGTGGACTAGCGATAGAGAAATGAGAGAATATTTGCGTCGTGACATCGAACGACAATATAATATCAATCCACAGCCATTCCACAACTGGAAGTTCGTACCCGAGAACTGGGTAGAACAAGCCGCCACGCGTGATGCTGAATTACTCTTCAAACAGTAACTTAACCCCAAGTATCAAGTTCATTGAAACATTATAATAGCCTTGCGTAGGGTCGGAAAGGGCACCGACCTCCTCTGGATTTCTAGAGGGCAGTATGAGGAGTTGCCCGTCCTCACGCTTGGCTATTTCTCTATTATTTTTCGGCTTAAGGAGCGAAACGCCCCTTAAGCCGAATTTCTGTTGATTAGTTCTATTTACTTGGAGTACATTTGACCATTAAGCCGGATTATCGACCACTAAATCATTGGTTTAATCGATTTAAAACAGCTGTGCATTGCCTTCATCCAGCAGCTGATAGTGCCCCTTGTAGAGATTCTCCTGCCTTAATAGATGTATTGGCTGAGATGTCATTGTGGGGTTCCTTATTTGTCTAG
>CAJPLH010000091.1 GCA_905371275.1 Prevotellaceae bacterium | reverse complement strand
TGCTCACCGTGTGAAGTTCTTTTTCTTTGGAGTCAAAAAGAACGTTATTCTCTGGCGCAAGGCAAGAAAACTATTTGTCGGTTTGTGGGTTTTGCCTTATATTTGCATCATCTCTCACTGTCTTTTGAGGTGGGGGCGTAAAATTTATCCCACAACCTATGCGTCAGATTTCCTTTTTCCTACTTTTGTTGCTAGGGCTTAGTGCTTGCTCTTCGCAATACAACATCGACGGCAATTCCTCATTGGCTTGCTTAGATGGGAAAAAACTCTATTTGCGTGTGCCCAAAACGAAAGGGCAGTCTGCCAACGGAGTGAACATCGACTCTTGCGTAGTGGTGCACGGCCGTTTCTCCTTTGGAGGCACCATCGATAGCATCGCTTTGGCAGAAATCTATGTGGGCGATCAGCACCTTATGCCCGTGGTGTTGGAGGGTGGACAACTCCTGTTGCAGGTCGACAATTATGCGCAAACCATCACCGGAGGGCCACTCAACGACCGCTTGTCGGACTTTATGACCCAGCGCGCGCGATTTGACAACGAATTGTGGGAACTCGACCGCACGGCCAATCGACTGCTCTATAATGGAAAGACTATGGCGCAGGTGATTGCTCTCTTGGAACCTCGTCGACACGATTTGTTGCAGAGAATTGAATTACTTGAAAACACGTTTATTCTCGACAATGTCAACAATGTGTTGGGCGAAGGCTATTTTCTAATGCTCACGGAGCAACAGCCATTCCCAGTGATGACGAAGCAATTTTTGACCATCATCGAACAAGCTCCTGCTTCTTTCCGCCGTCATCCTTTGATTCACCGCTATCTTCTCGCCGCAGGCTACGTTCCTGCTGCTGCCGAAAAACCTCAGACGGCCAAAACCTCCGACTCTGTTTCGCAGAAAAAGTAAGCACTTCGCGAATCGTCCTTCCGCAAATCCTTTTCTTCTTGTGTGAGTAATTCGAATCCTCCTCGGAAGTCCTCCCATCGTGTTTAGAAAATCTCCGTATTTTCCACGCATCTCTCCACCAATTTTGAACCAAAACAAATAGAGAGTGTTGTAAGTCTTCGCTTGCAACACTCTCTTCTCGTTTCAGTCTTCGCCTTTAATCCCAAATCGGCCATTAGATCCTGAACAGATTTCATTAGATTGTTGAGCAGATGGTTGATTGTGAGTTCGAAGGCGTAGCGGGCTACGTCGAGAACGAACAAGAAACAAGATGCCAACAAGAAAATGAAAGATGTCAGGAAGTTATCTTCGCTATAACGAATTGCACTATAACGGTCTAATGACCGATTTGGGTTTATCAAGTATCAAAAGGAGATACTGCAAAAAAGGGATTAAGGCTTGTATTCCAATTCAGGCATAGGGAGAAAATGCACTTTTCTCTGTTCCCATTCCTTGAATTTTTGGTCATTGCCGATGGCACCACGTCTGAAGTCCATCGTGCGTTCTCCTCTCAGAGAGAGATAGACACGTCTTAGATGTTCAATCGTGGCAAGCGTAGGCACCACTGTTTCCGCAGATTGAGCATCATAGCGAACAATGACATCATTGACAGCCGCCAAAGCATCGCCAGTCATTTTGCCGCGTACTATCAGTTCCGCTTTAATGAGTTGGAGTTCCACATCGTCAATGAGAACAATAGGACTGTATCGCTCAACAGCGGTGGTGTAAAGAAATTTGTCTTTGTTTTCCAACACAGGCAGTCTTTTCTTCTCCGCAGCATTGCGCAGGGCAGCTCTTAGGTTAGGGTCAATTTGCGCATCGCGCACATTGTTGGTGCCCACCACGTTGTAGATGCCGTTGGCGTCTCCGCGTTCGTTGTAGACAATGGCAAAAGCATTTTTCGCTTTGTAAGCCTTGTCCCAAAGGTTAGCCACCTCGTCATATTTCCCTTCATGAAATTTCAACTTCAAGATGAGGCCATAAGCTTGTCGTTCAGCCTGTTCAGCAGTGATTACCCCTTTGGTAATCATCTTGAAGTCTGCACTTTGGGCAGCGTTGAGCGCTTCGGTGTAGTGTTTGAGTGCTTCAGAGCGCAACGCATCGTGGCTCATCATCGTGCCTGCCACGCGAATGCTCGCCTCCTTGTTGGCATCAGCAGAAAAAGTATTGGCCAACAATTGGTAGGAATATCCCCAATAGAGATGTCCAATAAACTTGCCGTAAGCCTTGATGGCCTTCAACTTTTCTTCATTGTTGGCCACCACAGACGATTCCACTTCAAGAATTTCTTGTGCTCTGGCTCTGAGATTGTGCACTTTGTCCCACACCCTACCCGTAGAGTTGCTATTCACTTGGAGAATATCCAATTTGATTTCTCTGTAAAGTTGCACATTGGGTTTTGCCGATGGCGACAATTCGTCGGTCATCGCTCCAAGTGCAAGATTCACCTCTGCCGTGGCTTCCCCAGCAACAGTTTGCAGGTAAGCAGCAAGAGGGCCATCTTTCAGTTCGAGCGTCGTGTTGCCATCTTTGCCTTTGTTGAGCATCACAGAGGCAATCATACTAGGCTCATTGATTTGGTCACGTCGGAGCGTGTTTTGTGGCGTTTTGGCTTGGTCAATCCATTCGTCGCAACTAGTGCAGAGTGTGACCATCGAACAGGCCATCAGTGCCGAACCGATAACCATTCTTATATGTTGTGTCATAACATTCAAAACTTAGTCTGTTAGAAATCTAGTGAGAGAGTAGCGGTGAAGGTGCGAGGGGTGGGCGTGTTGTAGATGTCGCGTGACAAATTGCCAATCCCTCTAGTTTGTCGTGCACCGCCGTCAGCTTCGATTTGGGGTTCTATGCCCGAGTAGTTTGTCCAGAGTGCCAAGTTTTGTGCACTCAACTGCAAGCGTCCGCCTTTGATGTATTGATGGCTCAGTTTGCGCAATTCGCTGCCCAAGTCGTAGCCAATGGCGAGCGAACTAAATCTGATGAAGTCAGCGGGCTCAATGTAGTTGGATCTTCCGGGAGCAGAAACAAACGCCAAGGCGTCTGCCGTCTTTTTGTAAGCTTCCGAACCCACAGTTTGCGTTTTCAGTTGCTCTTTGAGGGTTTCCACCTTTTTCAAGTTGTCTCCCATTTGTGCCACCAGGTAATGCCCCATATTGTAGACAGAAGCACCGAAGGAGTAATTGATTTTCACGCCCAAACTTAGTTTTTTGTTCAGCAGTTTGCACTCCACGCCCAGCGCACCATTAAAATCGGGGAAAGGTTTGCCGAGGTAGAAATTTTCTTTGCTTTCCTTGGTGCCTGTATATTTGCCCGATGCGTCGTAGTTGGCGCCCACCACTTTGGGTTGCACAAAGGCATAAGCCGGATAGCCCTCACGAACCACATTGGGCAGGCTCTGCACAGTCTGTCCGCCCGTGCTCACCACCTTGTTGCCTTGATAGCTCACAGTGGCAAAAACATTCACTTCGTTTTGTTTCGTTTCATACGCTTTGAGGTTATAACTCAATTCTGCACCCCATCCGCGCACAGCACCAATGTTGCGAGGCTCATTGCCCAGCCAACCCTCAGAAGAGAGTAGCGGAGCATAGATGATGGCGTCGGTGGTGTTTTGCACATAAGCCGTCACACTCACTTGTTGGCGTTGACCATTCCAGTCCACGCCCATTTCCCATTCGCGCATACGTTCAGGGCGAATCGAAGTGTTGCCACGCGTTCCAGGTTTCACCACAGGACCATAAGCTGACAGTCCACTCAGCACATAGGCCGTGCGTGCATCAGTGGGGTAGGGCAAGCGTCCTGATTCACCATAGGCCGTGCGTGCCTTAAAGCCTTTCCAGTTGTAAGCCACACTCACCGAAGGATAATAAATGCTGGCCACATCTGCCCCGATGAGATTGGAAGCATCGCGTCGCAGACCAAAGTTCAAGAACAATCTGTTGTCATAGTTCACAAAGGCCTCGCCATAGAGCCCCCACGTGCGTTGCTCAAAGTCTGTTTCTCCTACCACTTGTTTAGAACCAGCTGCAAGGTTGTCCACATCGGCCGGATAGAGACTACCGTTGAGCGAACTCACCGTCTCGTAGCGTCTCACCAACTGTGAAAGCACTGTGGTGGTGAGCGTCCATTTCGGACTCACTTCAAACTTACGATAGAGTTTCCAATCCCAGTTGAGGTTGAAATTGCGTCTATGGCTCACCTTTTTGTCACCTTGGTCGTTAGTGCCCAACATATGGCCATAAGGCAAGAAATAGACACCCTTCACCGCATTCAGGTCAAGGCCAAGGAGAGTTTCCGCCTTAATATCGAGAGGGAAGGTATAGCCCAATTTGCTGGAAGCCACGAAGCGGTCATTGTCGTAGGTCCAACTTTGTGCACGCCAAGTCGATTCGCTCACGTAGCCCCAAGGCTTTCTTGTGCGAATCAAATTCCAAATCGCATCCATACGGCCTTGTGCCGTCTGAGGAATGCTCATCGCACCATTGGTGTAAGCCGCGGTGAGATTGGCAAAAAAACTGTCTTGTCTGATGTCGTAGGCAGCACGAAAATTATAGCGTTGGTCGTGGTTGCCGGGCACTATGCCCCAGTTGTTTTTCATATTGGCTGAGAAATAGATTCTATTTCCCGCATCGAAACTCTTTGAAACATTGGCATAAACGTCGCTTGTTTTGCCTTTCACAAAGAAATCATTGATGGCATCGTTGTTGACAAACTGATGATAGTGGCGTGCCAACTCGCTAAAACCACCGCTGTATCTCACATTCACCGCCAGTTTGCCCTTCACCGCTTCACGATGACTTTGGCGTTTCGTGGTGATCACTATCACTCCGTTGGCAGCCTCTGCACCATAGGAAGCTGCCGCAGCAGGACCTTTAATGACGTCTATGGTGGCAATGTCTTCCAGCAGCAAGTCACTCAAACTACTCATTGCATCTTGTGCATTGTTGATGTCCGAAGTGTGAGAATTGTTGTAGCGAACCCCATCAACATAAATCAGTGGATCGCGGTCTAGGCCGAGGGTTGCACCACTGCGCACGTTGAAGCGTAAGGGCATCCCCACCTTTCCGTTCGTCTGAAACATTTGCACACCACTGATGCGCCCATCTAGCAATTCGTTCAAACTTGTGCCGTTGCCCTCTTGCAGCAACTTAGACACATCCACGTTGGCCACCGAGGCACCAATGGCTTTCTTGTTGCGCGCACTGGCTATACTTGCCGTCACCGTCACTTCATTGAGCTGTTTGTAGCCCGAAAGCATAATATTGTTGCGCTGGCGCAAATCGTTGCCTGTGACATAAATGGGGTTGTAGCCCACATAAGAAATCTTAATACTGTCGTCGGGAGCAGCTTGCAACGAAAAGTTTCCTTTCGCGTCTGTGATGGAATGTTTGCGACTACTGATGTTTTGAAGCGTGGCTCCAGAAAGCAGTTCGCCCGTCTCTTGGTCTATCACCTTTCCTTTGAGCACATTTTGCTGAGCAGCAAGAGGCATTGCCACACAAGGAAGCGCGCAGAGACAGAGAGTTCTGAGTAAGTTATGATTGATCATTGATTGAAAAATTATATGGCGCACAAATAAATACCTCAACACCACTGTGTTGTTCTGTATTGCATACTGTCTGTGTCAGTATGAGGAGATTTGTGCATCTGTTTATCCATCTGCAAAGATAACGTAAATCTTTCAAATCTATACTTTTTCACATCCCCTTTTTTTAGAAGAAATATCCCAAATCGGTCATTAGATCCTGAATAGATTTTATTTTCTTGTTGAGCAGATTGTTTTTGTTTCTTCAAAGACGTAGTGGGCTACGTCGAGAACGAACGAGCGACAAGATGCCAACAAGAAAATGAAAGATGGCAGGAAGTTATCTTTTCATTTATGAGTCGTTCTATAACGGTCTAGTGAGCGATTGGGGTTAAAGTGTAAATAAGCAGATAAAAACTTGCTTATTTGGATTAGAATTTACATATTTGCATCGTAGAAATAAGTCAATTGTTGTATGATGTATAATGAGCAAATAGAAAAACAAGTTATCGGCCGTCTTAAGGTTGATAATCCGTGGTGGACGGAAGGTACTGTTCCTAGTTTCTTTAGGGATATGTCTCCTCGCCTGTATTTGGATATATTTTATCCACTTGTTACTGAAACAACTCTTCGCAGAGCTCTCATATTGATGGGACCACGAAGAGTAGGTAAAACAGTGATGATGTATCACTCTATTCAAAGACTGATAGACAGCGGTGTGTCTCCGCAGAATCTCATCTATATTTCGGTAGAGACACCCATTTATAATAACATCTACCTTGAGCAGCTTCTTAATCTTGCATGTCAGATTTTGGGAAAGAATACGAATAGCGAACAATTGTTCGTGTTTTTCGATGAGATTCAGTACTTGAAAGGGTGGGAGGTAAACCTCAAATCATTGGTTGACACCTATTCGAATGTAAAATTCATCGCGTCGGGGTCTGCTGCCGCCGAACTGAAGCGGAAAAGCGATGAGAGTGGTGCTGGTCGTTTTACAGACTTCAGTCTTCCTCCGCTTACATTCTACGAATATATCCATCTGAAGAAATATGAAAATATAATGCAACCAACGACCATAGAATGGCGTGGACTTCAGTTGAAAACTTACAATACGATTGATGTGACTCGCTTAAACGAGTTGTTCCTTGACTATATCAATTATGGTGGATATCCAGAAGTTGTATTCTCTGACAAAATCAGAGAGAATCCTGGGCAGTTCATCCGTCATGATATTATTGATAAGGTGTTGTTGAGAGACTTGCCGAGTCTGTATGGCATAAGCGATGTGCAAGAACTCAACTCTTTGTTTACGATGATAGCCTATCAGTCAGGAACTCAATTTTCGTATGAAGGACTTTCAAAGGAATCGGGTGTTAAGAAAGACACATTGAAAAAGTACATCAATTATCTGCAAGCAGCTTTCTTGGTCAAGGTTGTCCGTAGAACGGATGATACTGCCAAGCGGTACCAGCGTGAGACGCAATTCAAGATTTATTTAACCAATCCGTCGCTACGCTGCGCCCTCTTCCAGCCTATTACAGAACAAGACCAGGATACCATTGGAAATATGGTAGAGACCGCGGTATATGCTCAATGGATTCCTCGACTTGATGCAGAAATCCATTACGCGAATTGGCGGAGTGGAAAGCAAGAAGGAGAAGTAGATATCGTGGGACTTGATACTGCCAAACAGAAACCTTGTTGGGCTGTAGAAGTCAAGTGGAGTGACAGATACTACGACCGTCCTACAGAACTGACGTCTTTGAAATATTTCATGGACAAAAACAATATGGATTACGCAATGGTTACAAGTATGACACAACTTGGCGTGAAGCACTTTGGCGAACGTAGACTGCAATTTATACCAACGGCATGTTATGCTTACACTGTTGCTGAAAACACTCTCCAACAGGCGAAGCATTCGTATGGGCTTTAGTATGGATTTCTAATTAAGCAGATTTAAATCTGCTTAATTGGAAAAGCGAGGGTTATCCATTAGTATCTAGTAAGTTATGGTGGTAAAATAAGAAAGAAA
>CAJPLH010000090.1 GCA_905371275.1 Prevotellaceae bacterium | reverse complement strand
TGAGAATCGCATATTTCTCAACAACTTTTTCTGAGTTCAAAAAGTCGCGTTAAATGGAGGATTGGGAATTGTGAATATGTGTTGTGCTTGTGCGGGCTTTTTGGGGGTATAAATATGAAGTTTGTCAGAGATTTAGGAGGTCGCTTGCGATAAATTAACGTGAAGAGCGGAAAAAAGGTAGTCTGAAAATGGCGTTTAATTGATAAAGTTGTATCTTTGCATTGTTATGACTGACGCCAAAAAAATAAAAGCACTAATAGAACAACACGATTGGGCATCCGCACGTGTTGCGCTTGATTCCACTTCCAAAGATGACTTATCTTTGAGCGATCGTTTGTTTCTAGAGGGGCTATTGGCAGCAAAACAGTCAAACTGGCATCGGGCAAAAGGCTTTTTTCTTCAAGCAAATGAATTAGAACCTAACGGTGAAGCCGCTGAGATGCTAGATATGATAACGGACATATACGACTTCTACTACAAAGACAATTTAAATCCTTAAAAAGCTCCTTGATATGGCGAAAATGAGAGGTGCTGTTGTTATTGACACCGAGCGATGCAAAGGTTGTGATCTCTGTGTTGTGGCTTGTCCCACACAAACGCTCGCGCTCAGTACAACGGCCGTTAACCACCGCGGATATGCTTTTAGCCAAGATGTCAACGCAGAAGCGTGCATCGGTTGCACTGCATGTGCCACGGTTTGCCCAGACGGATGTATTGTGGTCTACAGATTGCGTGAAACGTAGTCTTTTGTCTCTCAATACAACTGTAAGTTCTCAGTGAGTCGCATCTCTATTTGAGTAAACTTGTGTTTGCTTGAAATGCCAAAGGCTAAAATGCTAGGTGACTTCCCAGTTTACCTAGATTTAGTTGAGAATTGCGATCTGTCCCCATAACTACTTTTAGATTCTTCTCCTTATGGAAAAAGAGATATTACTTCTCAAAGGAAATGAAGCATTGGCTTACGCAGCGGTTCGCTGTGGCTGTGATGCCTACTTTGGTTATCCCATCACGCCACAAAGCGAAGTGCTTGAAACCTTTGCTGAACTTCAGCCCTGGAAGACGACCGGTATGGTTGTGCTTCAAGCAGAAAGTGAAGTGGCTAGCATCAATATGCTCTATGGTGCTGGTGGCTGCGGAAAGAAAGTGATGACTTCATCTGCAAGTGTCGGTATTGCTTTGATGCAAGAGGGCATTAGTTATATGGCTGGTGCAGAAGTGCCTTGCCTCATCGTTAATGTTCAGCGTGGTGGCCCTGGTTTGGGAACCATTCAACCTTCGCAGAGTGACTACAATCAAGCTACTCGCGGTGGTGGTAATGGTGACTACGAACTCATTGTCCTAGCGCCCAACAGTGTGCAGGAGATGGCTGATTTCGTAGACCTTGGTTTTGAACTCGCGTTCCGCTATCGCACTCCAGTAATTATGTTGGCCGATGGTGTCATCGGACAAATGATGGAAAAAGTGGAATTGCAACCACAAAAGGAGCGCATCAGCGATGAAGAAATTGCAGCGCGTTATCCTTGGGCTACCATAGGTTGCAAAAACCGCAAGCCCAATGTTATCACTTCTGTGGAACTTGTTCCAGAAATCATGGAACAACACAATCTGCATTTGCAAGCAAAATATCGCGAAATTGAAGAAAAGGAAGTGCGCTACGAACTCACCGGTAGCGACAACCCAGTATTAGGTATTGTAGCCTTTGGCTCTGCAGCGCGCATCTCTCAAAAAGTGGTAGATTTGGCAAAGGCTGAGGGCATTGAGGTGCAATTGTTGCGTCCCATCACGTTGTGGCCATTCCCTAAAAAGCAAATACTTGAGATGGCATCCAAAGTGAAAGGCATTTTGACCGTGGAAATCAATGCAGGACAAATGGTTTTTGATGTGCGCTACACCGTAGAAGGACGCGTTCCCGTAGAACATTACGGTCGTCTCGGCGGCATTGTGCCAAGTCCTAGTGAGATTTTGGACAAACTCAAAACGATGTTATGAATCAACGTTCCCGAAAGAAACAACGTGACGAACTGCAAGAATTGCGTCGCCAACACAGGATCTTAGTCATCCGTAATTGGTTGAATAGCATATTTATTGTTCTTGCGCTCCTCGCAATTGCAGGCGTTTTATATTTTAAGGCAGGCGAACGCGGGCTTATGATTAGTTATGGTATCGGAGTGCTTGCTGTTCTCATCAAAATGGTGGAAGCGATGTTTCGAATGCCTGGAATCTTCAACAAGTTGTAACTATGACGAAAGAAGAAATTATCAAGCAGGGTAGTCAAGTTTATAAAACTTCTTCACTGCTCAACGACAATACAATGCACTATTGCCCTGGTTGCTCTCATGGTGTTGTCAATAAACTCATTGCAGAAGTGATTGAGGAAATGGGAATGGGCGACAAGTCAGTGGGAGTGAGCCCCGTAGGTTGCGGAGTTTTTATCTACAAGTATATTGATATAGACTTTCAAGAAGCTGCTCACGGTCGCGCTTCTGCTGTGGCAACGGCTATTAAGCGCGTGCTTCCCAACCATCTAGTGTTTACCTATCAAGGAGATGGAGATGCCGCTGGTATTGGTACGAATGAAACCATTCACTCTTTGAACCGAGGAGAAGGCATTGTGATTGTGTTTATCAACAATGCCATCTATGGTATGACTGGAGGACAAATGGCGCCTACCACTTTGATGGGGCAAATGACTTCAACAAGTCCTTATGGTCGCGAGGCTGCGCTTCATGGCTATCCCCTCAAATTGGCAGAAATAGCCGCAATGTTAGAAGGCACAGCTTATGTGACCCGTCAAAGTGTAGAGTCAATGGCTGCAATTGGTAAAGCCAAACGCGCACTTCGCAAAGCGTTTGAACTTTCCATGCAACAGAAAGGTTCTTGCCTAGTAGAGTTCGTATCCACTTGCAACATGGGTTGGAAAATGTCTCCTACCAAAGCCAACGAGTGGATGAAAGACAATATGTTTACTTATTACCCCAAAGGCGACCTCAAGGACGTCACAAAGAATTCCTAATCTGATAGTTTATGACACAAGAGATAATTATTGCAGGATTCGGCGGACAGGGCGTTCTCTCTATGGGAAAAATCTTGGCTTATGCCGCTTTGATGGAAGGCAAAGAAGTGAGTTGGATGCCAGCCTATGGTCCTGAACAACGTGGAGGAACAGCTAATGTTACTGTGATTATCAGTGATGAGAAAATTTCTTCGCCTATTCTTTCCAACTACGACACAGCTATTCTCCTCAATCAGCCCTCTGTTGATAAATTCCAACCGAAAGTAAAGGTGGGTGGTGCTTTGATTTTTGATGGTTTTGGTGTGATGCAACCACCCACACGCGAAGACATTAGTGTGTATTCCGTTGCCGCAATGACCACAGCCACAGAATTGAAGTTGGCAAAGTGTTTTAATATGTTCATTTTGGGTAGTTACTTAAAGGTACATCCCATCGTGAAAGTGGAAAGCGTGATGAAGGCTTTGCGCAAAACCCTTCCCGAACGTCACCATCATCTTTTGCCTGCTAACGAACAGGCCATTCTGAAAGGAATGGAGTTGGTGACTCTCTAATTTGTGGCGCAGCTTTTGAGAACAAGAGGTAAATCTAACTAGCAAGTATTTCTAGCATGCACAGATTTACAGCAAGCAATTCAAGAATAGAGCAACAATCAAATATTCGTTTCGTTAGTTGGCGTGGAGCATTCCAACGCAAGATGCGAAACTCTTTAATACCTATATAATATGGCAAATAGAAGAAGACTCAAAAAGGCGATTAACAACATTTGCAGCGACCTAATGTTGGTCAATGTAGTTGTTTTGCAAGATAAACCTCAATCAACTGAAAAGTTGGAAACCATTGGACAAGAGATTCTTGCGCTCAATGTAGAGTTTGTGAAGCGCATTAGCCACACCGAACCAGGCAGTGTGCGTTTGTTCTATGCAAAGTTGCGCCAAGAATTTTCTGAGAAGGTGCAAAATATCTATGGCTTGCTTAGTCAAGCCTAAGATTTGCTTTTGTAACTCTGGCCGTGTGTCATCAGCTTTTTACCGCAAATGAAGACACACGGCCAAAGTCGTGCTTAAACATTTCATTGATATGATACAATCAATAGCCCAATTTATCTTATTTCGTTGTTTGGGTTGGAAGGTAGAAGTTACCGTTCCATCACGCGATAAGTGCATTCTGTGTGTTGCTCCCCACACTAGTAATTGGGATTTCCTTTTGGGTGAGACTTTTAGTCAGGCAATTGGGCGAAAGGCTGGATTCTTGATGAAAAAAGAATGGTTTTTCTGGCCGTTGGGCTGTTTGTTTCGTGCATTAGGTGGTATTCCTGTGGTGAGAAGTCGTCATCAGTCGCTCACAGATCAGTTGGCTGACATTGCTATTCGCGAAAAGTATTTCAATCTCGCAGTAACCCCAGAGGGTACACGCTCTCGAGTTACCACATGGAAACGAGGTTTCTATTATATTGCCTTGAAGGCGAATATCCCTATTCAGCTTTTTGCTATCGATGCAAAGCATAAGCGCATCGTTTGTACAGAGGAAATTATGCCATCGGGCGATGTTGATGCAGATATGAAGCGAATAATGGAGTACTATCGTCCATTTGCCGATTGCGCCTTCTATCCCGAAAAGTTTGCTTTAGAAGAAATCTAAAGTGCAACGTTTGATTGTTTTGAAATCTTGCGGTGGAAATTGCAGGTAAACGCAGCGTTTCGTGCCATATTACCGTAGTTTTATAAGCATCCTAAGTACTCGGCTTATGAGAATATCCCTTATCCATGGGTTGCGCTCTTATTTAAGTTACCCAAATTCACAAACGATTTCCTTGTTCTTGAAAGAAAAAGGAAAAAATGTCTTGGCTAAATCTCTTCTGCTGATGAGTGTGACAAGTGCTGTGGCGTTTCATGCCACCGCGCAAGTGTCTGTGTCGCAAACATTGGGAGATAGTGCGGTAGTCGTGCCAAAGCGTCCATCTCCGTTGATTTGGGAAGAGAAAGAATACTTGGGTGCTCCGTGGGTATCTCCCATTTCGCGTCCTTATACACCGACTGCAGGTTTGCAAGGAAGGCATATCTTCCTTTGGCCAAGTCACGGACGCTATTATAATGCGGAGAGATGGGCGTGGCAAAGACCAATCCTCTTTTGCACAACCGAAGATTTGCTCACTCCTAGTTTTGTTTTTCCTTATCTCATTCCTATGTTGGAGCGAGCTGGAGCGATTGTGTATAGCGCTCGTGAGCGTGATGCGCAGACAAATATGGCTGTGGTCGATAACGATCAACCGAGTAGAGATGGAGATTATATAGAAGATAATGCAGTGGGAAGGTCTTGGCAAACAGCCAATGTACGAGGTTTCTCTATGCCCTTGACCACACTCAATGATAATATTCAGCCATTCTCTTTAGGCACAGTGCGTTCGGTTGCCACAACACAAGGCAAGGATTTGAACAGCGTGACGTGGATGCCTCAACTTTCAAGCGCAGGAATGTATGCCGTTTACGTGAGCTATGCCACACTTCCGCACGCTGTAAGCGATGCGCACTATACTGTTTATCATTCCGGTGGTAAGACAGAATTTCGTGTCAACCAACAAATGGGAGGCGGAACGTGGCTTTATTTGGGAACGTTCCATTTTGAAGCAGGAAAAAATCGAAAGAATTGCGTGGTGCTGACCAATCAGAGCCAGCAACACGGCGTAGTATCAGCAGACGCTGTGCAGTTTGGTGGAGGAATGGCAATGACAGAACGTGCACTTCCTCAGATATCCTTAGCGGAAGATAGCACACGAGTTTATACTTATCCCAATGGCCCCACTAGTCGTTTACCACGTCAGCTTGAGGGTGCCAGATATACGGCGCAATGGTCAGGAATTCCCGACACACTTTACCGCAATAATCCAGAAGGTAGTGACTATAATGATGATATTCGCGTGCGTCCACTTTGGTTGAACCATTTGAGTGGAGGTTCTGTCTATCATCCCAATAGTTCTGGAGCCGGTGTCCCCTTTGAACTTTCCTTTGCGCTTCACACAGATGCGGGTTATTTGAAGAATGGAAACGTTTTCGGTTCTTTGGGAATTGCAACGAGCAAAGGAGACAAAGGAGAATTTGAATTTCGTTCTGGCGTTTCACGCAAAACTTCTTTAGTATTTGCCGAACAAGTACTGACCACAGTTACATCAGATTTGTCACAATCCTTTGATGTAGACTGGCGCCAACGTGACTTAACAGACAAAAACTACGGAGAAACAAGACTACCGCAGGTTCCGTCAATGATTTTGGAGTTACTTGCTCATCAGAATTTCACGGATATGAAATATGCGCACGATCCCAACTTTAAGTTTGTGGCATCGCGAGCCATCTACAAAGCAATGTTACGCTATGTGGCGCAAATGCACCGTCAAGAAGACAACGTGGTGATCCAACCGCTTCCCGTGAATAGTCTTTCTGCGGTGTTGCAAAAGGGAAAGAATCAAGTGCAACTGACGTGGCAACCGACTTTGGACAGTTTAGAAGTCACAGCAAAACCCACAGACTATATCGTTTATACCAAAGAAGCTGGAAAGGATTTCGATAATGGGCAGTTGACAAAAGGGAAAACGTCTTTGACCCTTCCCTTGGAAGCTGGAAAGCATTATAATTTCAAAGTCGCAGCACTCAATGCAGGTGGCGAAAGTCTCCCTTCTGAAACTATGGCTGTGTTTTGTGCAAAAGGTCATCGCGAAGGAAATGCTCCCGAAATACTTGTGGTCAATGGCTTTTATCGCTTAAGTGGTCCAGCTCGTGTGGAAACTGCGGACAGTCTAGGCTTTGATTTGGCAGAAGATTTAGGTGTACCTTATGATTACTCCACAGCTTTTACTGGTAAGCAAACCAATTTTGCAAGAAGTGATATGGGACGTTCTGGCATACACAGTTTGGGATATGGTTCTTCAGAGCTTGTGGGAAAAGTTATAGCGGGTAATCGCTTTGATGGTGTGGAGATTCATACTTCAGCCATTACCAACGCTATGCCCAATGTTGCTGTATCCTCAATGGGGAGAGAAGCTTTTGCTGCATTGACTCCAGAGCAATTAAAACGCTTTGCGGTGATTGATTATATTGCTGGTCAAGAGAAGAATGCGGCTTACAATCTATTGCCTTATAAAGCCCTTCCTCCTGCTTCAATGGCACAATTAAAGACATATGGAAAGCTAGGCGGTGCACTATTGCTCAGTGGAAGTTATTTGGGTACTGACACAAAGTCTGAAGAAGAACGTCTTTTCATGGATGAAATGTTGGGGGTGCGCGCACCAGGTAGGGTAGCCAACGACACGCTGGAAGGAGTCTGGGGAATGAATACTCCTATAGAACTTTACAATCTGCCCAATGCAACGCACTATTTTGTGCAACATACGGACGTACTTGAGCCCACAAAGTCCTCAGCTTTCTCCGTCTTCTCTTATGGCAAGGGAGGTTTTAGTGCAGGTGTGGCGAATGCTGAGGATATGCAACGCAGTATCACTCTAGGTTTCCCCTTCGAATGTATCAAGGACGAAACGCTTCGCAAGTATGTGATGCAAGGTGTACTCAAATATCTTCTCAAGAAATAATGAATCAGACAATGTAGAATT
>CAJPLH010000089.1 GCA_905371275.1 Prevotellaceae bacterium | reverse complement strand
TGTCCCAATCAGTGGGGAGATTGAAGGTGCGGCGATAGCTTCCCACGGGGTTAGGATCCACTTTTCCTTCAAATTCAGGTTGGAGATTGATGTAGGGAGGAGTGTCATCAAAGATGTAGTCCACATTGACGTAGACGGGCTTGTCGTAGCCTTTCATTTCCCAGCAAGAAGGTACTTCGATGTTGTCCCATTTTGACACATCAAAAGTAGGCTTCACAAACGCGGTGTCGCGCTTTTCGGCATCAGGCGCATACTTGAACTTCCATTCTCCGTTGAGCGAAAGGAATTGTGCGTTTTCTGGAGTCAACCAAGCTTTCTGATAACGCGCATCGCCTTGGAGTTTGTCGGTGGAAGCATAAGGAATGTAAGTAGCGTGACCACGTTCTTTGTTGATACCAAAGATTTTCTCATTTTGCCATTCAGTTTGCGCAGGAAGCTTAACGTTTTTGATGTCCGTTTCCGTGAACTTGAACAAAGAATTCTTCGTTTTCACATATTCGAGCATCACCTTTCCCCCACTCGTCACAGCGAGGTAGAGCGCACCATATTGATACGAAGCAGCGCGCAGGCGGAAGTTGTTACCTTCTGGTTCGAGAATGAGTTGCTGATTGGGATTTGTCACATCGAGCGACCACAACAGCGGACCTTTATTCGACTGAATGGCGAGGTCTACAGCCAGTTCTGCAAAAGGATTGTAGAGTGCAACAGCGTCTGGTTCAACCTTCTTGAGTTGCCACAACTGACTCGGACTGTTATTTTTCAAAGCTTCTCCCATTAGTGGAGCATTTTTCACGTTTCTTCCTCTAGTGGAGAGTACTTTTCCGTTCGACACATTGGAGATGATGTAGTAGTGGTCTGTTTGCATTTGTGCAGAAGCAGAAAGCACACTACAACACCACAACACACCTAGTGCCACAAAGGAAAGCAAAGATGAAAAAATCTTGGTTTTCATGCTTAGTGATTATTGATTTGATGAGTATTGAATTTCTTTTGGGGGAGAATATCTCCTTTTCCACAAACCTTGTGTCTTATTCCTGTGCTATTCGAAATAGAAGGTAAGCACCACCATTCCGGCGTTCGCTTTGGAAAGGCTTTGCGTGAAAATTTGCTGTTCGGGATTTGTCAATTCGGCACGTTGATGGAGCAAAACATCTCCGAGTCCGAAATAGAATTTGAGTTCAGGGTTTAATTTGAAGAAAGGCAGGTAGAAATCGCACCCCATGCCGATTTGCACAAAGGTTTGCAAAGCTTTCGTGCGGAGCATTTCGCCCTTGGCATTCGTCATATCATACATAGCGGAGAACCCTCCCACCAAATAAGGACGATAGTTGTTGAAGCGTGGAGCAGCAATTTTGAGATCTATGGGAACCGCCACATAAGTTGTTTTCAAATCTTGCGACCGCCTTGTGCCATCCACTTGGTTGCGAAAGCCAATATGTTTAGAACCAAAGTGCAACCCCGGACTCACACGCAGTGCTAGTTGACGAGTGATGCGCCAATCTCCGAGGATACCGACGGAGAACCCGAAGTTTTGACGGTCGTTTTCCGCCATCCACTGTGCGCCACTTGCCGCGTCCACCAATCCATTGTTGATGAGCTTGAGACTTTGGTCGTGCAGGCCGATGTGAAAGCCATAGTGCCACGGTCTTTCGTCTATAAAGGGCTTGTTTTGCACCACGCGCTCCTGCGCCATCGTCGCTAAAGTCAGCGCGAAGGTCGCCATCAAAAGAATATATCTGCGTACGTTGTGCATAAGCCTATCGTGCTATATAGAAATTGAGCCTTAAATTCCTTTGTTATGCTGCACCTCTCCTTTTCACTCCATCCGCAGGCCGATGGCATCGAAGCCCGGAAGCATCTGTTGGTTCATCAGATGACGAATGACGATGCGCCCTGTGGCGTGCGCTGGCAGCGGCAAGGCACAGAGAGGGAATTCATAGGGATAGAGCGAAACGCCCTTTGCGCGGAGCGTCACGTCGGGACTACCGAAAGCACACTCCAAAGTGTCGGTGCGATTGACCAAAGTGCTGTCGCCCAAATGCCAAGTTTGGTGCACCGCCATGGTGAGCGAGGTGTAGGGATAAGCGTGCGAAGAAGATTTGCGCAGTGCAATGCCCAATTCTCGTTTCCCCGAAGTGGACAACGAATCGATTTCAAACGTCACTGAGTCACGATATTCCCAACCTACTACTTTCAGGGGTTGGTAGCGCAAATAGCCACTCTCTGTTGTACAACTCACGAGGGGAAATCCCAGCACGAGCCACACAACCACCGAAAGCGCACAAACACCACGTGTCAGTAGCATTCGGAGTGAGCAACGGCTCATCACTGTTGTTTGAAATCGTGACCAAATCATACGTTGTTCCTTTGGAGTAAGATGGCATTTGTAGCGCCTTTTGTGGAGCCTTCTCGCGTCAGTTATTCGTGTTTTGCGGAGCATTTCCACGCGGTTTCCCATTGCGTGGACGGTCGTTGCGCGGTTTGCGTGCTTCATCGCGCACACCGTTTTGTTCCTCGCGTGCAGGATTTTGTCCTTCACGCACAGTTTCTTGCACACCGTCTGCGCTTCTGTTTTGCTCATCGCGGTTGCGTGGAGCACGCTCTCGGTCTTTTCCTTGCGGTTTGCGCTTTTTCTTCTTGTTGCGCAACTTGTCGAAACGTGTCAAATCGTCTTGTTCCGCCAAATCCACAGGTTTCTTAGGAGCAGGTCGTACCTCATTGTCGAGTGCTTCGGGTTTCTCCCCCGCCTTGTTTTGCTCGATGATCTCAAAAGCGCGTTCTGAAGATATGGTCACGAGATTGACCGCCATACGCTTGTCCATCGAGTAGATGATGCGACCACTGAGAATGTCGGTTTTGAAGTGGAAATAAGTGGCATCGAGCGTTTCCAGAGGGATGTTGCGATCGGGCAGCGTTTGTTGCGCTTCTTGGTAAGTGTCGAGCTCATAGTTCAAGCAGCACTTGAGTTTGCCGCACTGTCCAGCCAATTTTTGTGGATTGGGTGAAAGATCTTGCTGACGCGCAGCACCGGTAGACACTGTTTGAAAATCTTTTCTCCACGATGCACAGCACAATTCGCGTCCGCAAGGGCCAATTCCCCCAATGCGTGCCGCTTCTTGTCGGGCACCAATTTGTTTCATTTCGATGCGTACATGGAAGGTGTCTGCCAAAACGCGAATCAATTTGCGAAAATCAATGCGCTGATCAGCAATGTAATAGAAAATTGCTTTGTTGCAATCACCTTGATATTCCACATCACCGATTTTCATGTCCAACTCTAACTCTTTGGCTATTTGTCGGCTCTGAATCATGGTGGCATTTTCGCGACCACGTGCCTCTTCCCATTTGTCAATGTCGGCAGGTCGCGCTTTGCGATAGATGCGTTTCAACTCTGTGCCCGGCTTGAGTTGTGCCTTTTTCATTTGCAGTGGCACCAAACTTCCGGTGAGGGTCACTGTGCCGATGTCGTGACCAGGTGAGGCTTCCACGGCAACAATGTCGCCTTTGACGAGGTTGAGTTGATTATCGTTGAGAAAATATCCTTTTCTTGTATTTTTGAACTGCACCTCCACGAGGTTCGACACTTGGTTGTTGCCTGGCACATCGCTAAAATAGTCGAAGGTGTTGAGCTGATGCTTGGAGCATCCACAACCGCAAGCCGCAAAACCTCTAAGGGCAGGGTCTGAGATGGTGGTATCGTGCATGTCTATATGTTGGGATGGCCAAACGGCCTTTGGAAAATAGGAGTGACAGGAGCGAGAAAGGCTGCGGAGGTCTGCAAGACTGGCCTTTTTTTCTTCAACATCTGCTGATGTAGATTGACATTCTCCTGCTACCGCAAAGGTAACTTTTTTTGGTCAATCTGCCAAGAAAGTCACAGGAATTTAGTATTCAATGCAGGTCATTAGTTTCTGAACAGATAGGGGGGGTACAACGCATCCCCCTATTTGTATATGGGTCGATATTGCCCCAAAGCGTGAAAAAATCAAGGAAATGTGCATTTTTTTCTTTGCTCAGCTTTTAATCTGTAATGCACACATAGCAAAATAAGAACTTGCAAGTATTGGATGCCCCAGAAGAGAAGAAGGGAAAGTGAGGGGGAATGAGGAAAGAGGAAGAGAAGAAGGAGAAAGAAGAGAAAATGAGGAAAAACGTGGAGAGAAAATTTTTGGGGAGCGTTTCTCGCGTACACGCATAGGTGCACATAGGTGCGCGCATTCCAACCGCAATGTTGTTTTTTTGCTGTCACAAGTGTCACACTTCGGTGTAAAAAGGAGAACAAACTGAGAGAAAATACAGGAAAAATCCGCGCGAAAAACGATGTCTTTCGATGTTGTCGTGCGTGTATTTGGAAGATAGTATCTATGTTTTGTTAAAATACACCAAGAAAAACAAGTAAATCACTGATACATAAACCCTTATATGATAGACTGTGACACTTGTGACAGCAAAAACACAAAAACTCTTATACTGTGCGTGTACACGCGCACGCGCGAGAGTCGACGATTACACGTATTTTCACAGTTCAATTTTTCCCTTCCTCTCCTCCTCCTCGCAACGACTAGAAAACAACACGTTGTTTTATGGAAAACGACACGTTGTTTTATGGAAAACGATACGTTGTTTTATGGAAAACGACACGTTGTTTTAGGAAAAACGATACGTTGTTTTATGGAAAACGATACGTTGTTTTATGGAAAACAACACGTTGTTTTAGATGAAACGATACGTTGTTTTAGGAAAAACAAGCCGTCGTTTTACCTGAAACATTTAACGCTGCATTTTTCAGTTTGTCAGCTGTCGTCAATAACTTGCACTACCTTTGCACCAGCATTAGGCCGAGAGGCCTTGCTATCTCCCACAATCTATAACCTAACACACATTTTTTACCATGACACAACAAAAACCGACCGCTTCTCTCCCCACAAACGGAGAGCGCAACAAAGCTCTGCAAGATGCGATGCGGCAAATCGAAAAACACTTCGGACACGGTGCGGTGATGTTTCTCGGACAATCCACCACAGAACCCATTGACGTAATTAGCACTGGTTCTATGGCCCTCAACGCAGCCTTGGGCATTGGGGGTTATCCCCGAGGGCGCATCGTGGAAATCTTTGGGGGCGAGGCTTCGGGTAAGACTACGCTGGCACTCCATGCCATTGCCGAAGTGCAACGCGCAGGGGGCACCGCCCTTTTTGTAGATGCGGAACACGCCTTCGACCCTCACTATGCTGCGCGATTGGGCATTGACGTCAAAGCTCTCCTCGTGGCGCAACCCGACTGTGGGGAGGATGCCCTCGACATTGCCGACACACTCATTCGTTCGGCCGCCATCGACCTTGTGGTGGTCGACTCGGTGGCAGCGCTCACCCCCAAAGCGGAACTTGAAGGGGAAATGGGCGACAACAAACTGGGTTTGCAGGCACGACTGATGAGTCAGGCTTTGCGCAAAATCACGGCTTCTCTGGCTAAAACACGCACCACCTGCTTGTTCATCAATCAATTGCGCGAGAAAATCAATATTCCCTTTGGCAATCCCGAAGTGACGACGGGCGGCAATGCCCTAAAGTTTTATGCTTCTGTGCGACTCGATGTGCGCCGTTTTGGCAACATCAAGAAAGACAATCGCGACATTGGTGCGGTGACGCGCGTGAAGGTGGTGAAAAACAAGATGGCTCCTCCCTTCCGCTCTTGCGATTTTGAAATCATTTTCGGTCGTGGCATTTCGCGCTCTGGCGAATTGTTGCAACTGGGGCTTGCGCTCAAGGTGCTCACCAAAACAGGTGCGTGGTACAGCTATGGCAAGCAACACATTGCTATGGGTCGCGAAGCGTTTTTCCAAGCATTGGCGCAAAACGCGGAATTGCGCAACGAACTAGAACAGCGAATCACAGAACAACTTGCGCAACCTGCCGCAGAGGAAGACTATGACTATTTGGAACAACCATGCAAAATAGCGGCTGATTTGTAGCGTTTCTGACGAACTTGTCTTTGCCTTTTCCCAAAACCAACCTGGTGTTGGCCTTTTATCTAAAAACACACTTATACTATGATGTTGTCCAAAAACGTGGGGTCAAATCCATTCTCACGTTTCGACATCAGTACACCGTGGCACACCGCGTAGAGTTTTTTGAGGAAAGCTTCAAAACAGCGCACCAATACCTCGTATCACGTGCGATAATCCTCTTCACGGTGCTCAGCGCGGTAACGGCTGTTGAGGATGCGTTGCAAGATGCCTTTCAGATTCTCGCCCTCCGAAAACTGATAGTAAATCAACGAGTTAAGCGATTCTCTCCCTTTTCTACCCCCCATAAAATTACGAGCAATAAAACCTCCATCCCAAACAACGATCTTGGGTGGAGGTTTTATTTAGGCGTATCCAACTTCTTTACGCAACTAACTTACAAGAAACACTTGTAAATTGAGTTCAATACTATCATTTGCACCTACAGCTAAGCATTGGCATTTGCTATACCAAAAGGGATGTGTACTCCTGCAACGTCCTTTATATTTTCAAGATGAGAGGTCTGGTCATCAAAGAAAATATGAGGCTTTAGAATATTCAGCAATCTTGCTTTCTCTACTCCTCCCATAAAAAAGACTTCGTCAACTTCAATTCCCATGCTAATCAGAGTAAAAACAACACGCTCATGAGCAGGAGCATTGCGAGCCGTAACAATAGCTGTTCTCAATAGCCTATTATAGGTTGGATCCTTGTACTGCTTCATACGTTCAAATTTTTGAAATGATGAGATTTTCTTTAGGAGATCTGCAATAGGTCCAGAGCCTAAGGGATGAGTTCCATATACTTTCTCATACTCTTGATAAGATACCAAACCTTGTTCTTTGATAGACCTTCTCAGAACTATCATCTGCTATGACCCCGTCAAAGTCAAATGCTAAACAAAGTCCTTCTTCATCTGAATCATGTATCTCTTGCTTTCCGACAACTCCTGCTGTGATTCCATTAGCTAATGCTTCTTTAGCATCTTCTATATTAGTAGTCAAAAAGAGAGTAGAATTGAAGGCTGGAAGGTATTGATGATTGGAATTGCCTGAAGAGAAGCATGCCCGAGAGATATTTAACTCGTAATATTGGATTGAACGGAATGCCCGTAAGCCTGTTTCTGGACTATTTTTGGAAAACAGAATGACCTCTACAGGGCACTCCTTGGGGAAAGCGTTATTTAGACTGAGTAGCCTTTTAATAAAGGGAAAAGCAACACCAGTTCTCAGAGGAACATCAATATTCTTCCGCTGGTACTCTCTATAAGCTTTTTCACCGTCTTGCTTGAAGATTGCATCAGACTCTTGCATATCAAAGAGAGCACTGGAGGATACGGCAATCACCAGCTTGTCTTCTATAGGGTATGGCATAATCTTACATCAGATATTTGTTGAGAATGGCTGCTTTACGAGCAGAGCAACTATCCATAATAGCCTGTGCTTTGGCTATCTGAGCTTCATAATTTTCAATGTCAGAAACAATCTGTTTTTGTTCTGACAGAGAAGGAAGCAGAACCGGATATTTTGCTATGATATCCGCATTTATATTTGGCTGAGCAGAGCCATATGCCTTTTTCTTAAGCTTATCTTTTTGTGTTCGCATATAGAACCATACATAGTCATTCAAAACCTCTTTCTTAAAGCAATGCAATACTGCACATGCTTGGTTT
>CAJPLH010000088.1 GCA_905371275.1 Prevotellaceae bacterium | reverse complement strand
CGCACGGCAGTGTCAAATTGTTGCAACAACCACTGGTTTTGTTCCTCACGAGTGAGGTGGGAGTTGTCTAACACGAGCGCGTCTTCGGCTTGGCGCAGGGGACTGACTTCACGGTGGGAGTCGATGTAGTCGCGCTCTTGGACGTTTTTCAAAATGTCTTCATAAGACGCTGGTAGTCCTTTGGCTTGGAGTTCATCGAAACGGCGTTGCGCACGCACTTCGGCAGAAGCAGTGACAAAGATTTTGAGTTCGGCATGAGGGAACACGGCTGTACCGATGTCACGACCGTCCATCACGATGCCTTTTTCCTCGCCCATGGCTTGTTGCGCTGCGGTCATGGCTTCGCGCACAAAGGGCAGAGCTGCAATGGGACTGACGTGCTGACTGACTTCAAGGGTGCGAATTTCGTCTTCCACGCGCTCTTCGTTGAGGTAAGTAACAGGAAGATGGGTGTCAGGGTCGAGTTTGAAATGCACTTTGACGTCTGACATACGCGCCTGCAGGGCTTCGGCTTGCACACTGCCATCCGCATTGAAGAGTTGCTCACGAAGGGCGAAGAGGGTGACGGCACGATACATGGCTCCGCTATCTACATAGATGTAACCTACTTGTTGGGCTAGTGCTTTGGCCATGGTGCTCTTTCCGCACGAACTGTGGCCGTCGATGGCGATGATTATTTTAGACATTAGATGTTAGACGTTTTTCGGTCGCAGGATCGCGAGGGGCACCATCATTTCCTCCATAGAGAGTCCGCCATGTTGGAAGGTGTCGCGATAGAACTGCACATAGTGATTGTAGTTATTGGGATAAGCAAAGAAGCGCGTGCCCGTGGCAAAGATGTAAGCCGTGGAAAGATTGGGCGAAGGGAGTTTCAACGCAGCAGGGTTGCGCACCTCATAGACTTCTTTTGGCGGATAGTTGAGATTTCTCCCCAGTTTATAGCGCAGATTCGTGTTCACATTGCGGTCACCCACCACTTTGCAGGGGCGATCCACGCGAATAGAACCGTGGTCAGTGGTCAAAATGACTTCTGCGTCACCCTCCGCCAAGTTACGAAAGAGTTCGCGAATGGCAGAATGGCGGAACCACGAGAGGGTGATGGCACGATAAGCCGCTTCATTGGACGCTAGTTCGCGCACCATCTTACTCTCCGTGCGCGCATGGGAAAGCATATCAATGAAATTGATGACCACCACATTGAGCGGATGCTTCGACCATTCAGCATAAGACGCCAAAGCTTGTTCGGCAGCTGAAGAATCATTGAGTTTGTGGTAGGAAAAAGCCGTGGGTTGGCGCAGTCGTTCCAACTGTTTGCGGAGCAATTCCTCCTCATGCTGATTCTTCCCTTCGTCTTCCTCTTCATCCACCCAGAGATGGGGATATTGCTGTTTGAGCTCGAGCGGCATGAGTCCGGCAAAGAGCGCATTGCGCGCATATTGCGTCACAGTGGGGAGAATCGCATAGTAAAGTTGTTCGTCAATGTCGAAATCATTGGCGAGAGCTTTCGCCAGTGTGCGCCACTGATCGTAGCGGAAATTGTCGAGCACCACCCACACCACACGTTTTCCCGCTTTGAGTTTGGGAAGCACGGTTTTGCGCATCACCATGGGCGAGAGCAAGGGCGTGTCTTCTGCATCGGGATGTTGCACCCACGACTCATAGTTGCGGCGAACAAACTTGGTGAAGGCGGCATTGGCTTCTTCTTTCTGCGTGCGCAGCAATTCGTTCATCGCAGAGTCGGGAGCTTCTTCAAGTTGCAACTCCCAGTGCACGAGTTTTTTGTAGAGTTCTTTCCACGCTTCGGCATCTTGTGCATCGTCCATGCTCAGCGCAATGCGCGAAAAGTCTTGGCGATAACCGATTTCTGTGTGTTCTTGTCTAATCTCTTGTGCGTGGATGTGCTTTTTGAGCGCGAGAAGAATCTGCATCGGATTGACGGGTTTCAACAGATAGTCTGTAATTTGCGCTCCGATGGCTTGATCCATCAAATCTTCGGCTTCATTCTTCGTCACCATCACCACGGGCATCTCAGGATGCAGGGTTTTGATGGCGGAGAGAGTTTCGAGACCAGAGAGACCGGGCATATTTTCATCGAGCAACACGAGGTCGAAGGCTTGATTTTTGCACAAATCGACCGCATCAGCACCATTATTGCAGGTGGTGATGTCGTATCCTCGCTTTTCGAGAAAGATGCAATGGGGACGAAGGAGGTCTATCTCATCGTCTACCCAAAGAAGTCGTGCGCTCATGATGGTGTGCATTATGTTTCTACAAAGTTAGTGCAATTTATGCGGTTGTGCAAGGATTTCAAAAGTTTTGACAAAGGGATTTTCATTTCTATCCCCTCCAATGATGCAAACGATAACGTAAATAATAACGCAATCACCGCTTGCATCAACAGGATTGATACAAGCGGTGAAATTTGTTTGTGGCTATTGGGAAGCGCAGACCCAAGAAAGACTATCTGCTATTGCACAATCTCGGGATGTCCGTCAGTGATGACGAGCTGTCCTGCAGTGGGGTGTGCCACTTTGCGCCCACTGAGGTCAAAATTTACGATTGTCTTCTTGTGCTTTTGGGCAGAAACAGAAGAGATACCAGTGATTTTGTTGCGACCGAGACGGAAAACAACAGTGGCGTGTTTACGCACTTGAGCGCGAAGCACGGATTTCACGGTGTTTTCACCCGCCTTTTGGAGTTGGCAATCGTAGGTGTAGTAGTCTATCGTGGGATCGAGTGCCGAGAACTTGGAGAAATCGAAAACGGCTTCCTTGGTAGCTTCGCTCATATTGGTGGCAGAGATAGCAACATCACCATTGGCGAGGTCTTTCATGAAGTAGACCATGTTGTCGACAGTGCCGATGTATTCTGCTTGTTGTCCGAGGTCATCTTGGTCAAGGGCGATGAGGTCGGCATTGGTCATGAGCTTCTTGTCGTCTGCCGTGATGGGTTTCGTGAGGTCGAAAGAGAGCAACAAGGGAGAAGACCACATGCACCAGAGTGCAAACTGCGTACGATATTCGTCTTGCGTCATACCAGGGGTGCCAACTACAAGGTCGTTGCTAGATTTCCCCGTGCCGTGAATGCCTACACACATCATATCGGCATCATTGAAACGATTGACTCCGGAATAAGCCCAGAGGTCTTTCATACTGGCAATGCTTTGAATGATGCCAATTCCTCCTTGTTTTCCATTCCATCCATCGCGCGTGTCGTAAGTGGCGCGCCATACGGGCGCACCTGTGGTGAAACCCCATTTCCAAGGTTCACGAACACCCCATTCACACATATATAATAGGATGTCGCGACCTGATTGTTTGAGCGCATCTCCCATTGCCTTGTAGCGCACTTGAGCAGAGGCGGCATCACTGGGTGCATGACAATAGTCGTATTTGAGTAAGTCTACACCCCACGCTGCATATTGTTTAGCGTCAATCACTTCTTTGCCATACGAACCAAAGGCTCCTGCACAAGTGTTGTTGGCAGCATCGGAATAAATGCCAAACTTCAAGCCCTTGCTGTGAGCATAGTCCACCGTGGCTTTCATGCCGATGGGGAATTTAGCTGGGTCTTCTTGGGGACGACCATCGCTATGACGATTTTTAGCATGCCAGAGGTCGTCGATGATGAGGTAGTTGTATCCAACATCTTTCAAACCTTGGTTCACCATAGCATCCGACACTTTCTTCACCACGTCAGTAGAGATTTTGTCTTGCACCACGTTCCAAGAAATCCATCCCATCATGGGTTTTGCCAAGGGGAGATTTTTCTTGACAGTGAGAGTGGCTTTAGCCAAAATCTGCTGTTCCTTGCCATCCGTAGACACAATGTTGTAGTGATATACGCCTTCTGCTTCGGGCACAGTGCCTTCTACAACACGGCGTTTGGCATTCCAAGTGAGTCCTTCGGGAAGGTCGATGACGGAAATATTGAGCGTGGGATCGGAAGTGACGATTTTGTGCAACACGCGCTTACCAGGGAGGGAGAAGATGTCGGTGGCGCAAGCTAAAGGTGTCTTCAACACATCGGGAGAAACAGTCTCGGGACGCGTGGAGTTTTGCTCGTGATAGATGAAATAGGCATTTGCCCAGTCGAAGTGGTCGCCCCAGTTGCCTTCTCCTCCGCCGTTGTTCACCTCGAGGATGAGATATTTGGCATTGCGCACATCAACATCGAGCTGGATGGGTGCGGAATCGCGATTCATCGAACCGCTTTTCACCACTTGGTCTTGACCATCCTGTCCACGAAGCACTACGCGATAATCGAGAATTGCTGCCTTGCTGCGAGGATTGTTGGGATTTTCCACTTCAGCATCAATGCCACCCACAGCACGGAAGGTGGTGACTGCGCCATTGAGTTTTACCACGATGCGCGAAGGTGCGTGCACCCCTACTCCACTTTCATAGGTGGTTTTTCCCAAACGAATGGGATTTCCTTCGATGCTTTTGTTCGCTTGTGGACTCTTCCAACCGTTTTCCATCTTCGACAAATCGAAACTACTCAGGGGAATAAACTCAATGCTGGGATCGGTGGAAACGGGTATTTTGACAATGTTAGTGGTGGCAGCTTGAGTTGTGGCTCTTGCTGTGGTTTGTGCAGAGGACTCCTTGGAAGTCTGCATTTTTGCAGCAAACTTAGGCGCGACTTTGGCTTGCGCACCCAATGCTGGTGCGGAACAAGCCAAAGCCAAACCTAGAAGTAAAGAGGTATATTTCATGATATAATATATGGTATTGAGACTTTTTCGCTGAATAGATTTGAGCGCAATCTATTCAGCGAAAAATGGGCTTAAAGTAATGGAAGGAATTAGAGTTCCAAATCGCCGTCGTGGATTTCGTGCCAAGGAAGACCTTGTTTGTTGAGTTCTTCCATGAAGGGATCGGGATCAAACTCTTCCACGTTGTGCACACCGGGCTTGTTCCACACACCTTGCATGAAGAGACGCGCGCCGATGCAGGCAGGAACACCAGTAGTGTAGCTCACGCCTTGCATACCAGTTTCGTCGTAAGCGGCTTGGTGCGAGCAGTTGTTGTAGACGTAGTAGGTGTGTTCCTTACCATCCTTGATACCGCGGATACGGCAACCGATAGAGGTTTCTCCCTCATAGTTTTCTCCCAAATCTTGGGGATTGGGGAGGACGGCTTTGAGGAATTGGAGGGGTTGAATCATGTGTCCCTCATAGTTAATGGGGACGATGGAGTCCATACCAATGTTTTGGATCACACGCAAGTGGGTGAGATATTCTTGTCCGAAGGTCATCCAGAAGCGAGCGCGCTTGATGGTGGGGAAGTTGATGACAAGACTCTCGATTTCTTCGTGGTGGAGAAGATAGCTTTCGCGAGGACCTACGTTGGGATAGGTCAAAGGTTGGTGAATTTCGAGGGGTTCTGTTTCCACCCATTTACCATTTTCCCAATAAAGTCCCTTTTGCGTGATTTCGCGGATGTTGATTTCGGGATTGAAATTGGTGGCAAAGGCTTTTCCGTGGTCACCAGCGTTGCAGTCTACAATGTCGAGATAGTGGATTTCGTCGAAATGGTGCTTTGCAGCGTAAGCGGTATAGATAGAGGTGACACCAGGGTCGAAACCGCAACCGAGGATGGCGCAAAGTCCGGCTTTCTCAAAGCGTTCGCGATAAGCCCACTGCCAAGAGTATTCGAAATGTGCTTCATCTTTGGGTTCGTAGTTGGCAGTATCGAGATAGTGACAACCGGCTTCAAGACAAGCCTCCATGATGGTGAGGTCTTGATAGGGAAGCGCGAGATTCATCACCAAATCGGGTTGGAAGGATTTGAAAAGAGCTACCAATTCAGGCACGTTGTCGGCATCCACTTGCGCCGTTTTGATGTCGTTGCGCAAGCCCATGTCGGCAATGCGTTTGGCGATGGCTTCGCACTTAGACACGGTGCGAGAAGCAATCATAATTTCGTCAAAAACATCAGAGTTTTTGGCCACTTTCACTGCGGCTACGGTGGCCACGCCACCTGCGCCAATGATGAGAACTTTACCCATTTCGTTGTGAGTTATGCGTGAGTTGTGATTTGTTATCAGTGAGAATATGCTTATAGCTGCGCGCTTGACTTGAACGTGCTTACAGCTTAACTGCAAATATAATGATTTCTAGCGAGATGAACTTCTTCTTTTCCGAGAAATCACTAATAATTCCCCATCGGTCGTGGGATTGTGAACGGATTCTATTGCACCTCGTTGCCGTTGATGCCGAGAGCAGCCATCAAACTATAACCGAGGAGTTCTTGTTGAAAACCGCGTCCCGCGATGGGTTGCATGGTGAAGAGGGTGATGTCTTTGCGTGGAAGTTCGTTGCCTTTGTCGTCTTTGGGGGGATTGGCACAAAGAGCTTTGATGCGCTGCGCGAAATGTGCGCTTTCGTCCGTCATTCCGTCGAGATCGGCTATCACCATCACGCGTTCGCAGTCTGCATCGCGCAACACTTCTTCAAACACTTGCACGAAATAGTCTTCTTGCGACACAATTTCTTCTACTCCATAAGCATTGAGGGCAAATTCTCCGAGTTCGTCGCGAAATGCTTTACCGTTCAGTTCTTTTGCAAAGTGGCAGGGAAGGAGATATTGCAGTTGCGTCTGCGCCTTGGGATGAATGAGATAGACGCGCGTTTCATTTTCTCCGGGTCGAAGTCCGCCATCGAGGGCGATACAATCGAGCCATTTTGGAAAATCTCCTTGGGGAATCTGACGACCGAGCATTCGCTCGAAATTAACGATGAGGTCGAACGCCACGTGATCTATGTGTGCGGTATCGACAAGTATAATGTTGTGCATCTAGCAGAAAGAATTTGAGAAAAGCTAGAAAGACTAGAAATACTAGAAGTTCAAGAAATACTAGAAAGACTAGAAATACTAGAAGTTCTAGAAAGGCTAGAAAGGCTAGAAAGGCTAGAAAGGCTAGAAAAACTAGAATCTCTAGAAATACTAGAACCTCTAGAACCACTAGACCCTCTAGAATCACTAGCTCTTCTAGAAAAGCTAAAAATCTAAGAGGCTGCATCAAAACAGACGTTTTGAAGCAGCCTCTTATAGTTCTAAAGTGCTTACGATTACGCTTCAGCCTTGGGTTCTACAGAAACCACGCTACGGTCGCGTTGACCGCGCTTGAAGGTAACCACACCATCAGCGAGAGCGTAGAGCGTGTGGTCAGTGCCGATGCCTACGTTCTTACCAGGATAGTGAACTGTGCCACGTTGACGAACGATGATGTTGCCAGCGATGCAAGATTGTCCGCCCCAGATTTTAACACCAAGACGTTGTGATGCCGATTCACGGCCGTTCTTAGAACTACCTACACCTTTTTTGTGTGCCATTGTCTGATATATTTAGGGGGTTAAGCTTTAACTTCCTTGATAGAAAGTTCAGTGAATTGATGACGGAAGCCGTTGAGCTTGCGATAGCCCTTACGACGCTTCTTGTGGAAGATGAGCACTTTGTCGCCCTTTACGAGGGGAGAAACTACTTCAGCAACAACTTTTGCGCCCTTTACTGTGGGAGCACCTACAGTGACTTGACCGTCCTTGTCAAGAAGGAGCACCTTGTCGAACTCAACAGTTGCGCCAGCTTCTGCGCTAGCGAGGTGGTCAACGAAGAGCTTCATGCCTGCTTCCACCTTAAACTGATGACCGTTAATCTCTACGATTGCGTACATTTGTTTGATTTGATGTATGTGAAACGGATTTTTCCGGGAGGCGGAGCAC
>CAJPLH010000087.1 GCA_905371275.1 Prevotellaceae bacterium | reverse complement strand
GGATAATACCTCCCTCTCGTCCTCCCTCTTTGTCCTCCTTTGTTGCCTTGTTGGCAACAGACAAAACAAGCCACTTGTCGTTCGAAAAAAAACGACCCGTCGTTTTTAGAAAAGTGACCCGTCGTTTTTGATAAAACAACCCGTCGTTTTTAGTAAAACGAGCCGTCGTTTTTTTACCCCCAAAAAATCTCCCTCCATTATGATATACATTGGCCAATATAACACCCTCACCATCACGCGTTTCACCGACCACGGAGCTTATGTCGATGGGGGAGAACTGGGCGAAATCCTCATCCCCAAAGCCTACGTCACCAAGTCTATGCGACCTGGCGACACCCTCGAGCTCTTTGTCTATCTCGACCAGTCGGAACGACTCGTGGCCACCACCGAACAACCTTTGGCCACGGTGGGCGACTTTGCCTATCTCGAAGTGGCGTGGGTCAACGAGCACGGCGCGTTCCTCCACTGGGGTGTGATGAAAGACCTCTTTGTGCCTTTCCGCCAACAAAAGCGCACTATGGAGGTGGGCGAAAGTTACATCGTCTTTGTGGATATCGACGACGAAACCGGCCGCCTTATGGCAACGGCCAAAGTAGACAAACATCTGCGTCCAGCGCGCGAGCATTTCTATCACCGCGGTGAAGAAGTAGACCTTTTGGTGTGGCAGCGCACCGAACTTGGTCTGAAAGTCATTGTAGACAATCGCCACGCCGGACTCATCTACAACGACCAACTCTTCTCTCCCGAACCCAAAACGGGCGACCGCCTGCGCGGTGCTGTGGTGAATGTGCGTCCCGATGGTCGTCTCGACATCTCTTTGCAGCGACTCGGCAAGAGTCGTTTTCGCGACTTTGCGGAAGTGCTTTTAGAAGAATTGCAATCCTCTCCCGAAGGTTTCTTGCCCTTTACAGACAAATCGTCCTCCGAAGCCATTTCCGCGCGCTTCTCCGTGTCGAAAAAGACTTTCAAGCGTGCTGTCGGCACCCTCTATCGTGCCCACCAGATTGTCCTCTCCGACACCGGTCTCCACCTTGCCGAAAAGGGTGGGGAATAACCGCGCAAGGGCTTATTTACGCTAGGTTCTGTTGAGTATCCTTCGAATATCGGTAATTTCTTCTTAAAACAGAGAGTGTGGTCAATCTTCCCTTGCCACACTCTCTGTTTGTTTGACGTCATTTTGGTAGTTGGTGATAGAAAAAAAAGAGCAAAATCACTCAGAACAGATGGATATTTGAGTTTTTTCCTGGGCTATGCCATGATAAAGTAGTACATTTGCTGATAAATCCAAAATCCCAAACACGTAATAAGGAGTATTGCTGGTATACATCTCTCGAAACGCGAGATGCGAATTGTCAGCTTTAGAAATCCACATCAATAGTTTTAACGACAATGATAGAAGTAGAACGAGATCTTTTCGAGCAAACATTCAGTCCCGAGGAAAGTGTAGCGCAACACAATTCTGCGACACCATCTTCGGACGAGAAGACTTTGACCTTTGTCGATTTGTTTGCTGGATGTGGAGGGTTGTCAGAGGGTTTTTATCGGCTAGGATATAAAGCACTAGCGCATGTGGAAATAAATCATTGGGCATGTGAAACTCTCCGTAAAAGGATGAAGTACTATGGATATAGCTCCCAAGAAATCGCAGATGGAGTAATTGAAAGGGATATAACGGACGTCGATATTATTAGAAGTATTGATAGAGCTGTTGGAGGACAAGCTGTTGATGTCATAATTGGTGGCCCTCCTTGCCAAGCATATTCTACGGCGGGGCGAGTTCGCGATTGCAAAAAAATGGCTGAAGATCCACGTAACTTTTTATTTGAAAGCTATGTGAGAGTTTTGGAGCATTATCAACCCAAATACTTCGTGTTTGAGAATGTTGTAGGCTTGCTATCTGCAAAAGTTAAAGGTCAATTGATACTCCCACAAATCTTTTCTGCATTAGGAAGATTGTATCATATAGAGAGTAGGCCAGACTACTTAGTTCATAATACGGCAGAGTATGGTGTTCCTCAAATGAGAAAGCGAGTAATAATATTGGGGGTTAGAAGAGACCTTTCTAATGGAAGTATTCGGGAACTCTATAATAAGCTCAATAAAACCCATTGGTCACCCGAAACACTTGACCTCGAGAGAATCGGGAAAAAGCAATTTGTGAGTGTCAAGGAAGCGATAGGTGATTTACCCTTTGTTCTTCCTGGCGAAGACAAATCAACGTTTCATTTCGCCTACCCATGTGACAATGAGTATCTTCAGAGAATAGGAAAAAGAGGAGAATATCCATTGTATGACCATATTGCAAGGAAACATAACGACCTAGATCGAGAACGATTTGCAGTGATGATTCATAATAGATGGACTTTTGGGCAACTCAGACGAAATTGTCCTCAGTATGAACATAAGCAAGCTAGGGTTTTTGACAACAGCTATGTTGTTCAGTGGTGGGACTTGCCCTCTAAAACAATTCTTGCTCATATTCATAAAGATGGATTTCAATTTATCCATCCAGATGAAAAGCAAGCACGTTCATTTACTGTACGAGAAGCTGCTCGTATACAATCATTCCCAGATGATTTTGAATTTTGTGGTTCTCGAGGAGAGAAATATAAACAGATTGGTAATGCTGTTCCTCCTCTTTTTGCAGAAGCCCTTGCAAATGCCATATTAAAGTTTGAGTCAGAGGTAAATTAATGGTATTCAATTCTTTATTAGGATCGGAAAGAAAAGACAATCTACTTGAAATTGTAGCAATTTACATACGGATTGTTCACATTGTTGCTGAAAGTAATAATGTGACTATCCCTATCTGTCCCAACGCTATACCTCAAGAGATTGTCGATGAACTTATCGATATGGGGATTATCACAGATAAGTTTGGACTCTTAGTATTGGCAAACTTATTGAAGTCTTCCTATGTAGATTTTCTAAGCTGTGTCTCGTTTTTCCTTCATAATAAACTGATATTCGGTTCAACATTGGATAAATTCAGTAACAAGAAGAGACGAGAACTTCAAACTTTAGAGCAGAAAAGTGGAAAGCCAACAGTTGTAGACTTCTTCTCTGGGGCGGGTGGTTTAAGCCAAGGATTCGTACAAGCAGGGTTTCGTATTAGTTTAGCTAATGACTTCGAAGAGGTATGTATTCGGACATATAGGTTTAATCATCCCGAGATAGCCTCTAATAAAGTGATTCATGGAGACATCAAACATTTGGTCGAAAATTTGCCAAATTATCATTTGGGCAATGTTGATGTAGTTATAGGTGGTCCTCCTTGTCAAGGATTCAGCTCAGCCAATCAGCAACGCATTATTGATGACCCGCGTAATGAGTTGTACAAATACTTTGTGCGAGCAGTAGAGTTGCTTTCTCCAAAGTTTGTTGTAATGGAGAATGTGAAAGGTATGCTTAAAGTTGCAGACCAAGTAGTGCAAGATTACTCTGAAATAAGAGCTGTAATTGATGGTAACGAACAATCTTATATCGTAAGCTATCAAGTTCTTAATTCTGTAGACTTTTCTGTCGCTCAAAATCGAGAAAGACTGATTTATATTGCTATACGAGAAGATATAGCCACTGAAAAGGGGATAACTCCAAGTGATATCTTTGCTCAAATAAAGGAACGGAATCAGGGTAAGCCTAGATACTTGCTATCTGATGCGTTAGAAGCAATAAGACCTTTAGAGGCTCCTAGAGTAAAAAATCAAAATGAAGTTGATAGCGAACTCTCTGGAAAAAAGATAGATGCAAACGTATTTAATGGACAAGAGAATGGCTACTTAGAGATAATAAATCAAGGTAGAAAAATTCCATTTGTCTTCAATCATAAGGCTAGGTTCGTAAATTCAGTCAATTACGACATATATCGTCTTCTTGAACAAGGGAACGATGCTTCTGACCCTAAGATAGCAGACATAATGCCTTACAAGAATAGATTGCACTGTTTCAAAGACAAATACTATAAACTGATTGCCAATAGACCATCTCGTACAATTACTGCTCATTTAAGAATGGATTGTCATTCTCATATCCATCCTTTTCAGGTGCGTGCTATAACTCCGCGAGAAGCAGCTAGGATACAATCTTTTCCTGATGACTATTTGTTCTTGGGGCCTTATTTGAAGACCTACATGCAAATAGGTAATGCTGTCCCATGTCTAATGGGAAAAGGCATAGCAGAAACCATAAAAAAGTATATATAAATAAGAAACGATGAGCCAATTAAGAATAACTCAATATACACACAGCCCAAATTCAACAGAACTTGGGCAAGGTACCACTCATGAAACGTACCTTCTCATCTCGAAAGAGGTTCAACTATCGGAGATGTTTCCACCCAAAGTTGAAGTGAACGTTCTGGATAATATAATAAAGAAAACGTACACATTAAAAGCGGCTGAGGGTAGAGAATTCCGAGTAAATCAAATGGGAGATATCTACAGAGATTACGGTGTTATGCCTGGTGATGAAATAAGGTTTACTATGGTTTCTTCAAACCGTGGAAAGAGTATTTATTTTCAAGTCAAGCGCTATAACCGAGTAGTCTTTGACATTAGTGCTAAGGGCTGTGAGATCTCAAACGAAGAACGCTTAATCGGCTTCAAATCGGAGAATGCTTATGTTCTTCCAATAAGATATGCTAATGGCATACAAGAAGCGAGAATTGAGTTTGTTGGTAAACAAAAGAAACGAAACGATTCACCCATAGAGACTGCATTCTACGATTTGAAAATCGATGGAAACTCTTTACCTAATGGGAGATATGTACTTGATTTAGAAAAAGAGAATATACTTCATCCATTTGTAAAGTGGAATTTTGGTACAACTGAGATTGATAGTAGTCTATTAGGCGAAGACTATAGAAAACGTTTGCCATCAGAGGAAGATAAAGACTCAAATCCTCTCCAGCTCATCTACTTTGGCACTCCAGGTAGTGGGAAGTCTTATAAGGTACAAGAAAGATTAAAGGAAGTGAGTGAAGACAATGTGTTCCGCACCACGTTCCACCCCGATAGTGACTATGCTAGTTTTGTGGGTTGCTACAAGCCCATAATGCTTCAACAAGATAAAATAGCGCTAACACCAAATGAGCTTAAAGCAAAACTTGATGAGTATTTAAATGATGGGCAACCATGCCCTGTCCAGAGATTTTCAATGTTCTACCCAGAAGTAGGGGACATTAAGCCTTCAACTAGAATTGAATGGCTTACGTCATTAGGGTCGACAGCATCAATGGATAAAGAAATACTAAAAGGAGTAGCATGTGGTAAGGCTCTACTTAAGAGGAGCAGTTCCTCTGAAATATCATACTCTTTCATTCCCCAAGTCTTTACCAATGCCTATGTGCAAGCATGGAAGAAGCAAGAGGAAGAAGTGTATCTAGTGATAGAAGAAATCAATCGTGGCAACTGCGCACAAATCTTTGGCGATCTCTTCCAACTGCTCGATAGAAACGAGGATGGGACTTCCACATACAAGATTCGTGCAGACCAAGACCTTGCCAACTATTTGATGAAAGAGCTTGGGGAAAATCATGATGGCATTAAAGAGGGAAACTTGCGCCTGCCTGCCAATCTCCACATCCTTGCCACGATGAATACCTCCGACCAAAGTCTATTCCCGATGGACAGTGCATTCAAGCGCAGATGGGATTGGGAGTATGTACCCATCAATTATAATGATAACGTGGATTCTAGTACGTTTCTCATCACCATTGGCGGCAAGAAATATCGCTGGGTAGACTTTCTCAAGGCTGTGAATGCACGCATACTCAGTGCTACCGACTCTGAAGACAAACAGATGGGGAATTTCTTTATCAAAGATTCGATAGAAGAGAAGGAGTTTAAGAGCAAGGTGATGTTCTATCTCTGGCACGAGGTGTGCAAAGACGAATACCACACTAAAAACAACTTCTTCCGCACTGGCCAAGATCAGGCAGAAGAAGAATTCAGCTTTAACCAATTGCACGAAGATAACGGCACGAGCCTTCTAGTAGGATTTATGGAATATCTCGGTGTGACACCTTTAGAAGACATGACCCCACAAGGGGGAACTGGCACTCCTAATGAAGCTGAGGAAAACGACGCGGAAGAATAACGAAAAAGTTTTGTTGAAGTGAAGATATTGTTTGAAGACTATCCTTACAGCTCAAAAGACGTATCCTTTTTAGCAGACATTGCTCCCATCGAATTGAATGATGGGCGCATAAAGTTGCCGTATGTGGGCTATTACTATGATGCGGATTCGTCAGAAACAATTTTCATCCTTCCTAAGGTTTTCATTATCAAAGAGAAAGATGAGAAAGATAAGAAAGGTGAGAAAGCTTTTGGACGATATACTCCAAAACAATTGCTCAGCCTTTCGGAAGAGAATAAAGAACTCCAGTCTGACGACAAGGCCTTTCTCTTCAACTTGTCTGCGTGGCTCTATCAAGCCATTGCTCTCTTCAATGAGCGAAACACGGACAACGAAATCACATCACAAAGGAGTCTTGCCGGAGTAGTGGGAAATCGTGGCGAGGGAGAAGCGACTATGCTAGACCACGTCCTAGCTCTCTTGCACTTCAACAAGACGCATCAATCTCTCTTCACCTACATTGCCACCATTATGCACAGTGGGAAGCACAAAGTGCACTGGACAAAAACCATTCGCACAACGTCTCCCATCTTGAAAGGCAACAAACCTTATTATCTGGACTGCAAAACCAAGGAAAAGACCATCAACTATGATGAAGAACTCATTTGTTTGTTCTATTCCACCCTCGACTATCTGAGACATAGCTATCATTTCGTGGTGAAACATCATCTCAACTTTAAGATGGAGAAGCCACATCGCATAGCAGCGATGATAGAGAGTGGCAAAGGCACTCGTCGACTTCGGGGGATGAGAGGTAAATACTTTACCGATGAGTTGGTGCAACTTTGGCATTTGCTCTATGCTTTCTACGAACGAGCCGAAGAAGTGGCGCAAAAGAAGTTGCAAAGCGAACGCTTGTTGGTGCGCAATTTCAACATCGTCTTTGAGGATATGATAGACTGTTTGATAGGAGAGTCGTCTCTTCCCAAGGGATTGAAAGAACAGAAAGACGGTAAAATCGTTGACCACATCTATCGTGACAAGTCGTTGGTGGATCAAGGAGATATTTATTTCATTGGCGACAGCAAGTACTACAAAGAAGGAAACTCAATAGGTGAAAACTCACGCTACAAGCAATTCACGTATGCCAAGAATGTCATCCAGTATCACATCGACATCTTCAACAGAAGAAAAGACGGTGATGCGCTGCGCTATCGCGATGAACTCACTGAGGGTTACAACCCAACCCCAAATTTCTTCATTCGTGGTGTGATAGATGCCAAGGATTTGTCTTATCACGATAGTAAACTCAAACAAGATGAGAAGGGGCGATACTTCAACTATCATTTTGAGAATAGACTCTTTGACAGAGACACTCTGCTCGTCTTGACCTACGATATCAACTTTCTCTATGTTCTCTCTGCTTATGTGCAGAGTCGTGGATACAGCACGAGTGTGGATCGTTTCCTGCGAGGGAAGTTTAGAGAGGACATTCTCAAAGCCTATCAAAATGAGTATGATTTCTATGAGATTATCCCTCAAGATCTCACCAAAGGTGAGTTTGTGGAGCGTAACTTCAAGAAACTCATCGGAAAGATCTACAAGACGGAGAAAGGAAAGCTTATTCTTGCACTGAAGAAAAGGAGTCAGCTTGTAGGAATCGTAGGGCAGTATGAATTAAACTCATATACTTTGTCATAATCCCCAATCGCTCATTA
>CAJPLH010000086.1 GCA_905371275.1 Prevotellaceae bacterium | reverse complement strand
TCAAAGTTGTTGAATTCGTTCTCCTTTGTGCATTTTGTCATATAAGCACGATACAATTGTTCGCGCAATTCTCTGACTTCAGAATACTGCATAAAGGGAACAAAAGAGGGAGCGTGCAATGTAATCACCCAACCTTCTTTTTCCTTCTCTTGTGCGGCTGCTTCCGCTTGGTCTATTTGACTTTGAGGAAGGCCTTTAAGTTGAGATTTATCTGTGATGTGCAGGAAAAAGGCATTTGTCTCTTTAATGTTGTTCTGAGAAAACTTCAGAGAAGTCTGCGATAATTCTGCTTTAATAGCACGAAATCGTTCTTTTTTCAGGGCATCGAGCGTAGCACCGGAGCGTTCAAATCCGTCGTACGTCTTTTCCAACAACATCTTGTCCTCGCCGTCCAAAGTTGGGTTTTGATCTTCGGCTTCATAAACAGCTTTCACGCGAGCGAATAGGGCTTCGTTCAGCATAATGTTCGAGGAGTGCTCACTCAATAAAGGAGACATTCGTTCTGCTAACTGTTCTAATTCGTCACTAGTACAGGCAGAAAGTTGATTATACATAAGTGTTGTTGCCTTGTCTAATGCGTTTCCGGTAGTGGACAGCGCAACAATTGTGTTTTCAAAGGAGGGAGCATCGGTTTGATTGGCGATTTGCTCCACTTCATCAGCTTCAAGACGGATGCCTTCGCGGATGGCTTCTTCTATATCTGCAATAGAGATATTAGAAAATGGGAAAGTATCGTGAGGAGTAGCCCAAGAGGGTTGTAAGAGTAAATTCATAACTTATGATTTGTGAGGAATACTAGATTGAGATATGGTTTCAAACTCTTTGCCGAGGTTAAGTTTGAGATAAACTTCATACAGCAATGGTTGCCACTCTTGACTCTCTAAAGGATAATTAGCCCGAAATGTTTCAAGATGTGGTCGCGCTTTTTCATACCATCCTTTTTGTTGTTCAAGCGCTTGCTTATATCCTGCCGAACGAATGCTTGTGGGTAACTGGATAGCGCGTGCTTTGCGATAGTATGCCCTGCCAATGTAGAGATGGGCGCGCAATAATGTAGAATCGCAAGTCAATGCAGCTTGTGCTGTTTGAATGCTCTGGTCGTTTTGTTTCAATAAATCGTATGCTTGAGCAGCCGTAATCCGGAATTGTCCGTTGGTCTTATCTTTTAGTGCAAGTTTGTTGGCTAAATCAACAACAGCAGTATAGTCTTTATCCGCAAAATAATCTTCCGCCAGAGCTTTGAAAAAGAAGGGATGCAAAGGAAAGGCTTCTACTCCTTGCAATAAATAATGTCGGTATCCTTTCTCATTTTTGTTAGCGGCATTGATCAGAGCTAGTGTTTCGTACAATGAAGCCAAGTTGTCAGAATCCTTTAAAGCAATGTCTACATAGCGTTCAGCTTCTTTATAGTTCCCTGAAGCGAAACACGCATAGATATAATGTTCTGCATTTGTCACAACTTGTTGGTGGGTGAGTGTCGTTGGAGCGGATTGAGAAAATATAGCGCTCTTTCTCACGTCCAAAGTTAGTTGCGCCATCAACCGTGCATTGTCCCAATCATTCTTACTTGAGAAATACTGCGCTGCAGCAGAAAGGTTGGGATAATAACGATTGAGCAGAGTATTGAGGGTTGCTCGATGGGAAGGTTGCTTGTGGGCATCTTTTAATCCTTGCATTTCTGCGCTATCTGTGAGAACTGCATAGGTAAAGAGTGAATGTAGACTTTTGAAGTAAGCACTGGTGTCTGGCTTTTGCTGCAAATAGATGCGTTCATTTTCTTGCTCATTTTGCAATTTCGCCGCCTCAACACCCAAATAATACACTCTGGCATCGCAGACGGTAGACGTGTCCTTGCGCTTTTTCTCTATGAGTTGCAAAGCTTCTGCAGGTTTCTTGGCTTTAATTGCAGCACGAATGTCTTTTATCTCTTTTTGCGCCGTAGAAGGGATACACGGAAGGGTAGCCAATGCCACTAGTGCAAGTGCGAACTGATATCGCATAGCGCAAAACTTCCTTACGTTATCATATTGCTTATATAACGTAGAGCTTATAAGAGAAAGACGCTTTGAATGAGAATTCATAGATATAGAACTTATGTGCTTAATTTCGAGCGAAAGAAAACAAATGGTGTGTCCTTTCCCGAATATATTTGATTTTTACTTGCAAATTACGGCTCGTTGCCAGTCTTTTTAACCCCAGTAGGTCATTAGATTCTGAACAAAATTCAATTGATTGTTGAGATGTCTGTTTACCGTTTACGAAAAGCGTAGTGGGCAACGGTGAGGACGAACAAAATCAACGATTTCAACTAGAAAATGAAAGAAGAAGGGAAGTTATCTTCTCTATAACGAATTGCACTGTAACGATTTAATGAGCCTTTGAAGGCATTTACGAGTTGTTCTATTACGGTCTAATGTCCTAGCGGGCAGCCCTTGCGGAAATACTAGCACAGATACCCTAAGAGGGTGTGCCAATAATTGTTGGTCACACCCTCGTTTAGGTAATCTATTAAAAGAGGAATTTTTAGTGCAATCCTTGACGCATCAAATCTTCCATCTCTTTAGCCTTAGCCTTTTGGTTCAAGTTGGAATAGATTTGTTCCAAAGCTGAAGCCCAAAGGCGGCTACGTTCTGGAGCAACTTCACGAACCTTCTCCATCAAAGGAAGAGCCTTTTCAAAGTAGCCACGAATTTCCTTAAGCTCCTTGTTGTATTGGTCTACAGCCTTTTGACCCTTTACACGATCCAAGTTGCTACCGGCATACTTATAACCGCCATTCTGACGCTTGGTTACTACTTCATTGATGTAGCAATAAGCCTTGTTGGCCATAGCTTCCAAATAGTTGGGATCGAGTTCTAATGCTTTGTCGAAGGCATCACGCGCTTCAGCATAATTGTGCTTCAAGTTCATAGAAACGTAGCCCTTGATAAACCAAGCTGACTTGCTGTTGGGATTTTGCGCAACCATATCATTGGCTGTGGCTTCTGCAGACTTTACATCGTTCTTTTCATTGTAAACTGCCACCAAACTTTCCATAAAGGCTTGGTTATCTTCAATGTTGGCAATGGCGTGCTTCAAGTCGTTCACATAAGCCAAGGTGTCTTGCTTACCAGTGAGATCTGCTTCGAAACGCATCAAATAGAGGTCGCGAACGGGGATTTTAGCCTCTGCAAGCAATTCCTTTTTGTCCAAAAGGTCCTTGGTCTTGTTGAGTACATCATCCCATTGCTTCATTTCGTAAGCCAACATACTGCAATAGTAGCTAGCTTGAGCATAGTTTTGTGCCTTAGCTTGGAGAAGTGAGTCACGCTTTTCTGCAAGTGCAGGATTATTCACGAATTGGAGGTGCTTGTTGAAATACTTGTATGCACCTGCCTTGTCGTGGTTTTGATTGAGGAAAATGCCTGCATAGAAGAAGTAGTCTTGGCAACCGAGAAGAAGACGCGTGTCCTCTTCTGAAAACTTTAGTTTTGGCATCTTACCCTTTGCGTCTGGTGTATGCTCTGCAACGTAGCTCTTGGTGAAATAGTCAACCATCTCGTCCAAAGAAGAGACAAATTTAGCAGTGTCAAGTTGCTCATTTTTTGCAGCTTTCATCAATTCTGGATTGAATTGCGTACTCACAAGTTTACCTGCTTGGTTGTAGATTTCCGCAAACTTCGTTGTCTTAGGGTTGTCGAATGAGGATTTAAGCACCTCAAGTGCTTCGGCTGTCTTGTTTTGTTCTTGCAAAAAAGCAGCCTTACTGATGACACTGTTTTGCGCCATGCCCATCATTGAGCACGCAGCAACAGCTGCCAGGGTGAAGATTTTCTTCATAGCAATGGAATTTTAGCGAGTAATTATTGTATTATTCAGCAGCTTCGTCTCCTTCTTCTGCATTAACGTCTGAAGAAAGGGAATCGCTGTTGAGTTGGTTTGTAGTTTCTTGGCTGTTCTCAGAAGAGGTTACTTCGGCATCATTGAGTTCTACTTCTGCATTCTCTTCATCCTCATCAGTTGAAGTGGGCACTTGACAAACACTACTAATGATGTCGTTGCGTTTCTTCAAATCAATGAGACGCACACCCTGAGTGGCACGTCCTGCTTGGCGAATATCTGCAACATGTAGGCGAAGTGTGATACCACTCTTATTGATAATCATCAAATCTTCTTCCTCGGTCACACTCTTTATGGCTACCACCTTACCAGTTTTGTCTGTGATATTCAGTGTGCGCACACCCTTACCACCGCGGTTGGTGACGCGATAGTCGTCGATTGCACTACGTTTGCCGTAGCCCTGCTCGCTGACTACAAGGATGCTTTCACGTTCTGCGTCGTTCACACAAACCATTCCTACGATTTCATCAGACTCATTGTCTAACACCATACCACGAACACCGGTAGCATTTCTACCCATCGTACGAACCACACTTTCATTGAAACGAATAGCACGACCGTTCTTATTGGCCATTACGATTTCGTCTGTGCCATTGGTGAGTACAACGCTTACAACGCGGTCGTCCTCGTTGATGTTGATAGCATTAACACCATTTGTGCGTGGACGAGAGTATTCTGTGAGACGCGTTTTCTTCACGACACCCTTTTGCGTTGCGAATACCACATAGTGATTTTCGCAGAAGGCTTCGTCTTTGAGTTTCTTGACGTGCAGACAAGCGTTGATGCGATCGTCGGGCTCGATGTTGAGCATATTTTGAATGGCGCGACCCTTAGATTGTCGAGTTCCCTCTTCAATTTCATAAACGCGCAACCAGTAGCAACGGCCTTTTGCTGTGAAGAACAGCATGGTGTTGTGCATCGTTGCTTGGTAAATATATTCAATGAAGTCTTGTTCGCGTGTAGAACCGCCCTTAGCACCTACGCCACCGCGACCCTGCGCACGAAATTCTGCGAGAGGAGTACGCTTAATATAACCGAGGTGGCTAATTGTGATGACCACTTCGTCGTCGGCGTAAAAATCTTCTGCGTTGAAGTTGGAGAGGTCAGGAAGAATCTCAGTCTTGCGCTCATCTCCGTAGGCTTCTTTTACTTCAATCAGTTCGTCCTTGATGACCTTTTTGCAGAGTTCAGGGTCAGAAAGAATTTGGTTGAAATAAGCAATTTTCTTTTCCAATTCGTCAAACTCTGCGTGAAGTTTTTCTTGTTGAAGACCTGTGAGTTGAGCCAATCTCATCTCAACAATCGCTTTAGCTTGGATGTCGTCAAGAGAAAAACGTGACATCAAGCGTTCTTGCGCCTCTTGTGTGTTGCGGCTTGAGCGAATAATGGCGACAACTTCGTCGATATTATCAGAGGCAATGATGAGCGCGCGGAGGATGTGCTGACGCTCTTGCGCTTTTCTTAAATCAAAACGTGTGCGACGAATGACAACATCGTGACGATGCTCCACAAATTGTTGAATGCACTCCTTTAGCGTAAGCAATTTGGGACGCATTTTTGCGGGAGACGTACCGGGAATGGGTACAAGTGCAATGCAGTTTACAGCGAAACTTGTTTGCAAACCTGTCATTTTGTAGAGCTTGTTGAGCACTACATTGGCGTTTTGCCCACGTTTCACGTCTACCACGATGCGCATACCCTCACGGTCTGACTCATCGTTCACATTGGTGATACCTTCCACACGGTTTTCTTTTGAAAGTTGTGCTATGGATTTCACCAACTCCGCTGTGTTCGTGCCATAAGGAACTGCACGAATCACAATCTTGTCGTGCTGCATTCCAGCTTCGATTTCAGCCTTTGCGCGGATGATGACGCGACCGCGTCCAGTGTCGTAGGCACTGCGGATGCCTGCATTACCTAAAATGTAAGCTCCCGTGGGGAAGTCAGGGCCTTTGATGTGTTCCATCAAACCATCGACATCTATATCTGGATTGTCGATATAGGCCACACAGCCATCGATAACTTCGCTCAAATTGTGTGTAGGCACGTTTGTGGCCATACCTACTGCGATACCCGTGGCGCCATTAACCAAGAAAGAAGGGATGCGAGTAGGCAAGACAGAAGGTTCATCGCGTGAGTTATCGTAGTTACGGTTCATATCAACCGTTTCCTTCTCGATGTCTTGCATCATTGCTTCGCCCACGAGACTCATTTTCGCCTCTGTATAACGCATTGCTGCAGCACCATCTCCATCCATAGAACCGAAGTTTCCTTGGCCAATGACGAGAGGGTAGCGCATCGCCCAAGGCTGAGCCATACGCACGAGTGCACCATACACAGAACTATCACCGTGTGGGTGGTATTTACCCAACACTTCACCTACGATAGCTGCAGATTTTTTCGTGGCTTTATCATGAGTGATACCCATGTCCATCATACCGTACAAAATGCGACGATGAACGGGTTTGAAACCATCGCGAACATCAGGGAGCGCACGGCTTACAATGACTGACATTGAGTAGTCGATGTAGGAGGACTTCATTTCCTCCTCGATATTCACTTGTTTAATTCTGTCTGTTTCTTGAGTCATATCAATTGTATTTGCTGCAAATTTACGCATTTCAGGCGATATATCCCAATTTCGTACGATTCTTTTCTTCTTCCGATTTGCGAATAAAGGCCATTTTTAGCCCTTCTGAGCTCGTTTCTCTGATTTTTGCAGAATTTTAGACTAAAATTTACCGATTAATGCATCTTCCATCCTAACTATCGTCATCGAGTCTATAAACGGAAATGTTCTCTCTTGTTAATGTCTTCGACTTCCAACGCTTATCTTTGAAGTTATCTCTTAAATCTTCAAAATTGAAATGTTAAAACGGAAGTCTGAAAATAGCCAAGTTTTTTCTCCTTCTAGGAAAAAACGATGATAATAAGCGCAGAAACTTTTCTTTTTTCTCATTCTCGGATTTTGAAACAAGGGAGTTTTCTCCAGTTTTCTCTGAGCTTTACTAGAATTTTCGATGTTTCCCCTGATTTTCTCGGAGTTTTCTTCTGTTTTTTTGGGCGAAATCATCAGAAAGTTCGAGAAAATCCGGGAAAAGTCGGAAAAAGCTTGAAAATTCGTGCATGATTTCTTTGGCGAATGATTTTGAACTCACGTAGAAAACATTCTTTTCTTCCTAGTTTACTCAAAAAACTGAGCAAAATTCGGCCTTCGTTTTAACACTCAAATCTAGGAATTTGGTTAACAATTCATTGTTCTATGATGATGAGTACGTGAGTTTCCTGTCGAATAAGCGAGTGTCGATAAAAACGCACTATACAGGAACTAAGGGCAAAGCATTTGCTAACAATCAAATGAAATATGTTCAGGTCTATGACCTTTTGGGTTAAGTTGTGGACTCGTTTTCTTTAGAATATGGCGTAACCACAAGGTCTCCACTTAAGAAGTCCACGAGAAAAAGTTTGGAAATATCGTTATACCCTTTCTCATTGAGGCGTGTGCGCAACCAATCTTCGTCTTTGTCTATGGCAGCCAAGACGTCTTTTTGTATTGTGCCGTCTGTGATGAGTGGATATTTCAAATTATCCTCGCCAGAAAGTACAGTAAGGAGTTGTCCGTTTTGTTCCAAAACAGCGCGTTTCACTTTGCGAATGTCGAAAATGCTGTGCATACGAAGTTTGAACGTGAGTTCGTGAGCCGTAATCTTTGCTGAACGACAAGCTTCTACGTCTATTTCACCATTAACAATCAGTACTGTGGGTTTTCCATCAAGGACGCACTGCAAGAAATGATTGCGTGACTTAAGTTTGCGTAGGCCAAACACCAACAGAAACCAAATGCCTAGGACAACGGCAAATTGAATGAGATGGAGATCTTTGCTATAAATGACACCGCCAATGATGCCACCAAGAACATAGTTCTGAATTTGTTCCATCGCTGTGGTAGGAGC
>CAJPLH010000085.1 GCA_905371275.1 Prevotellaceae bacterium | reverse complement strand
CACGACCATTGCTGTTGCAATCATTGCGATGAACATCACCACGAAGAATCCGACAGCTGCGGTTGCGCCTGCGGATGTCACGCGCAAAACGGTCACGACCATTCCCACGGAGCAGCGCGACAATGGGTACTTTTTGCCATTGCTGCCACTGTGGCGCTCGTCACCTGGATACTCCAAAGCCTGACGGAGCATCATTCCCTCGTGTTTCCCCACAGTGAGTGGACGCGTTATGGTTATTTAGTGGCTTATCTCTTCGCTGCGCAAACCGTTTTCAAAGGTGCCTTCCGCGGACTCTGCAAAGGACAGATTTTCAATGAGTTCTTTTTGATGATTGTCGCCACGTTCGGTGCTATCATCTTGGGAGATTATCCCGAAGCAGTGGGAGTTATGCTGTTCTATCTTTTGGGAGAAAACCTGCAAGGTCTAGCCGTAGGTCGCGCCCGCAAGAGCATTGCTTCGTTGGTGGCTTTGCGCCCCGACACCTGCACCGTGGTTGAGGAAACCTCTGGCGACACTCAACTACTTAATCCTCAGTTTGTAGCACTCGGCAGTTTGTTGCGCGTGGAGCGCGGTGCGCGCATACCTCTAGATGGGGTGTTGTGCGAACCTCCTTCATCAATCACGGAAGGAAAACCCTACACCGCAGCACAATTCGATACTTCTGCCCTCACGGGAGAAAGCGTTGCTCGCCAAGTCCCCATAGGTCAGCGAATCATGTCGGGATATATTGTTCTCGATCGTCCCATCTATTTGCGCACCGACCGCACACTCGGTGAAGACGCCCTCTCGCGCATCCTCCAAATGGTGGAAGATGCCGCAGCCCGCAAAGCCCCTGCCGAACAGATGCTCACCAAAATTGCCCGAGTTTATACCCCCGTGGTGGTGGCACTGGCGGCTTTGCTTGTCATTCTTCCCCTTTTAGCGCAATGGTTGCTCCCCCTTTCCAACATTGTTTTGAGCGATTGGGTCTACCGCGCCCTCGTCTTCCTCGTGGCTTCTTGCCCTTGCGCCCTGGTGTTGAGCATCCCTTTGAGTTATTTTGCCGGTATCGGCAGAGCCTCTCAGCGCGGTATTTTGTTTAAGGGAGGATTGCACCTTGATGCCGTGACTCACGTAGACACTGTGGTGTTCGACAAAACTGGCACACTCACCACCGGTGTGGTCACCGTGCAAGACGGCATGGAGAGTGGAGTAGAAGGAGCATTCTCCGTGAGCAACGATGAGGCGCGCCCCACGTCTAAAACTGCAGTCGATACGCTTCGACAAATGGGCATCCACACCGTCATGTTGTCGGGAGATTATCCTGATGCAGTCAATGCACTAGGCGTCGAACTCGGTCTTGACGAATGGCATTCGCGTTTGCTGCCCCAAGACAAATTGCAGCACGTGGAGCGACTCATGAACGAGGGACGACACGTGGCTTTTGTCGGCGATGGCATCAACGATGCCCCGGTGTTAGCGCGCGCTCATGTGGGTTTTGCCATGGGAGCTGGTGGCACTGACGCTGCTGTGGAAACTGCAGATGTCGTACTGTCCACCGCCGATCCTCTCCGCGTTGCCGCTGCTATTCGCGTGGGTCGCCGCACTCGCCGTTTGGTCTGGGAAAATGTCGGCATGGCCATTGGCATCAAAACCATCGTTCTTCTCCTCTCCGCATTAGGCCTAGCGGGTATGTGGGCGGCGGTCTTTGCCGACACTGGTGTTGTGCTACTCTGCGTGCTCAATGTGTTGCGTCCGCGTAGATAGTCATATATTTTACTGTAAAACAAGCACTCGTTTCTATACAAACGAGTGCTTGTTTTATTCAAAACGACGGCTTGTTTTATCCAAAACGACGTGTCGTTTTTCATAAAGTGACGTGTTGTTTTTTCAAATGACAGGTCACTTATTTTTGAAGTGAGTACAAGGGGGGAGGAAAGACGAAAAACTGATTTGTGAAAATACCTATAGTCTCCCTCTCTCGCGCGCACGCGTATATACGCGCAATACAGGAGTTTTTGTGTTTTTGCTGTCACAAGTGTCACACTATAATTTATAAAACCCTATATCATAGAGTTTTACCTATTGTTTTTGGTGTGTTTTAACATTTCCTTCCCTAAACCCGTGTGAAAACAGCGTGAAACACGTTTTTTTCTCTCCGATTTTTCCTCATATTCCACCGAATTTCCACTAATTTTTCCTGCATTTTCTCTCGATTATCCTCCATTTTTCATCTGTTGTGTGACACTTGTGACAGCAAAAAAACAACATTGCGGTTGGAATGCGCGCCTACGCGTGCGCGCGTGTAATTCGCTCAAACCTCTTTCTTTGCTAATTGTCCGATTCTGTAATATACGCATTGCATTTTATGGGGTTCTCAAAGAGAATAGTGCACTTTTCCGCGATTTTTTCACTCTTTGGCGTTATATCTCCCCCATATACAAATAGGAGATGCTGCAAAACGTGTTTTGCACCACCTCATCATTCATTTCTACTTTCACGGCGAAAGCCAATCTAATATACAAAACATCTATTATCCCCAATCGATCATTAGATTCAGAACAGATTGAGAATTATCCGAACTTTTCGCAGACTTTTTTTGAGAAAAGAGAGGGAGCGAGAGAGAATGGTCTACTCTTGTCGGTCTTCGCAAGGGAGAAAAAGAGAAAATTATTATCTTTGCAGTATGAATGATTCATCACTTACCAGTAGCATTGAAGAAAAATTGGCTCACCGCGACATCCGTTCCACAGCGAGTCGCATCCTGGTGCTTCGCGCACTGATGACCACAGAGAGCGCACTGTCGCTCTCAGATCTAGAAGCGGTGCTTCCCACCCTCGACAAGAGTACGATTTTTAGAACCCTCACCACTTTTGCGGCACATCATTTGGTGCACGTTGTAGAAGATGGTAGCGGTTTGGCGAAATATGCGCTCTGTGCCGACGACTGTCATTGTGGAGAAGACAAACACGATGAATTGAGCGACTTGCACACCCATTTTTATTGCGAGCGTTGTCAGCGCACCTTTTGTCTTCGTGGTGTTCCAGTGCCGGTGCCGGTGCTGCCGGAGGGTTTTTCGGTGCGCACAGTGGGCTTTGTCGTCAAAGGTGTTTGCGATAAATGTAGCGGTTTGCAGGGTTAATGTGTTGGAAATTCGCACAAAATGCTACTTTTATGCGCAAGGGAACAGAAAAATGTAAGTAAATTGAACAGAAAAACGCATATTTATTTTTGTGGTTCCGAATAAAAGTGTACTTTTGTGGGCGTGAAAATGGAAAATAGTCAGCAAATGGGCTTATTTCCTGGTAATTTGTAAAACGTTCAACCCCTTCATCAGATAAATCTTATCCTATGAGTTATCTTCTTCCCCTTCAAAACTATCGTCCGCTCCTCGATATGAGCGAAACCGAGCAAGGCATCAAGGTCATCAAAGAGTTTTTTGCCGACAACTTGTCCACTGCACTGCGTTTGCGTCGTGTCACAGCGCCGCTTTTTGTGTTGCGCGGTTTGGGTATTAACGATGATTTGAGTGGAACCGAGCGTGCGGTGAATTTTCCCATCAAAGATTTGGACGATGCGCGCGCAGAAGTGGTGCACTCCTTGGCGAAGTGGAAGCGTTTGACGCTGGCGGAATATCAAATTGCCGAAGGTTATGGCATTTACACCGATATGAATGCCATCCGTGCTGACGAAGAATTGGGAAATTTGCACAGTCTTTATGTGGATCAGTGGGACTGGGAGCGCGTGATTGCGCCAGAAAATCGCAATGTGGAGTTTTTGAAACAGATTGTTCGCTCGATTTATGCAGCAATGCAGCGCACAGAATATCTGGTGTGTGAGCGTTTTCCACAACTCACTCCTCAATTGCCGGCGGAGATTTCCTTTATTCACGCTGAAACTTTGCGACAACGCTATCCCGATTTGACGGCGAAGGAGAGAGAAGATGTCATCACACGCGAACTTGGTGCGGTGTTTGTCATTGGTATTGGAGGAAAATTGGGTGACGGTGAGCCACACGATATGCGCGCTCCTGACTATGACGACTATTCTACGCTGTCAGACGAGGGGCTCCCTGGACTCAATGGCGACCTCTTGGTGTGGAATGCCGTGTTGGGTCGTTCGTTGGAACTTTCGTCCATGGGCATCCGCGTGGACAAGGCGGCTTTGGAACGTCAACTCAAAGAGAGTGGTCACGAAGAGAGACGAACACTCTATTTCCACCAACGTCTTTTGGAGGGAACGCTTCCCCTGAGTGTGGGAGGTGGCATCGGGCAGAGCCGTTTGTGTATGTATTATTTGCAGAAAGCGCACATCGGTGAGATTCAAGCTTCGATTTGGCCTGAAGATATGCGCAAGAGCTGTAAGGAAATGGGGATTCCGCTTATTTAATAGTTACTCCCTTGTGGCTTAGAGAAATAGCGTGTTGCTTTCTTGGAAAATCTTAGAAACGCGTAGGCACGCCGTGTTAGATGCCTTCTCCATTTTCGAAAGTGGTGCCGAGTGTGGTTTTGCTTTGCAGCATACGGCTATAAGGCGGCATGGCTTGCGTGCACCACACGTTGCCACCAATCACGCTGTCGTGACCAATGGTGATGCGTCCTAAGACAGTGGCGTTGCTGTATATCACCACATTGTCTTCGATGATGGGATGGCGAGGCACGTTCATTAGCGAACCGTCTTCGGCTTTGCGAAAACTTCTCGCACCGAGCGTGACGCCTTGATAGAGTCGCACATTGCGACCAATGATGCAGGTTTCGCCAATGACAACTCCCGTGCCGTGGTCGATGGCAAAGGCTTCGCCAATCTGTGCTCCGGGGTGAATGTCGATGCCTGTCTGAGCGTGTGCTAGTTCGCTGATGATGCGCGGCAAAATGGGAACTTTAGCGCGGAGCAAGGCATTCGCCATACGATAGTGCAAAATGGCTTTCACCGAAGGGTAGCACAAAATGACTTCCGAAAAACGCGTAGAAGCGGGGTCGCCTTCAAAGATGGCTTCGACATCGAGCCCGATGAGACGGCGCAACTCGGGGATACATTCCATAAAAGCCGTGGTGATTTGGCGCGAACAACAGTCCTCTCCAGCAACTAAAAGAGCTTGGCGCACTTGTTCGAGGAGAATGCGCGAGAGTTTGGACAAACATTCCACCGTGGGACGCGAGGTGAAATAACCCGGAAAGACTAAATCGCGCAATAGCGACACGGCTTCTTCGAGTTGCGCAGGCACAATGCCGTCGGCTTCTCCCAAAGGGATGTGCGGATTGGGCTGCGCCAAGGCAACGGTGAGTTGAGCAATCTGTTCGGGATTGAGAAGAGGATGAAGAGTCATAGGCGAATGAAACAAAAACGAATCTAAATTTATGGCATACACAGGAGTTGTTTGCGCATAAACTTGTATATTTGCGGTGGGGGAGCCGTATTGCTGCAAAGTTACGCATTATTTTGTAGAAGTATAGTTTTCTCACCATCAAAACCCTCAACCATTTACAACACAAATTACTATGTCAAAAATCGCATCTTCAGCACTTTCCCTCGTGGGAAGTACTCCTTTGGTCGAAACTCAGCGCGTGGCTGCCGACTTGCAGCTTAAGGCGCGTGTGCTTGTCAAACTAGAATCTTTCAATCCTGCCGGTTCGGTGAAAGACCGTGCGGCGCTTGCTATGGTGGAAGCTGCCGAGCGTGAAGGAAAACTTGCACCTGGTGCAACCCTCGTGGAAGCTACGAGTGGCAACACGGGAGTGGGACTGGCTTTTGTGGCCGCTGTGAAAGGATACAAGGCTATTATTGTGATGCCCGAGACGATGAGCATTGAGCGTCGTCGATTGGTCATAGCTTTTGGCGCAGAAGTGGTGCTCACTTCGGGTGCTGGTGGAATGAAAGAGGCTTTGGCGAAGGCTGAAGAAATCAGACAATCTCTCCCCAATGCCGTGACGCTGGGACAATTTGTGAATCCTGCCAATCCGCAAAAGCATTTCGACACTACGGGTGTGGAGATTTGGGAAGATACCGCAGGAGAAGTGGATGTTTTAGTAGCTGGAGTGGGCACTGGCGGTACGGTGAGCGGTACGGGTGCTTATCTGAAAACGCAAAAACCGAGTGTTCGTGTGGTTGCAGTAGAACCTTCCGATTCGCCTGTGCTGAGTGGTGGACAACCAGGTGCGCACAAGATACAAGGCATCGGTGCGGGGTTTGTGCCCGAAACATATAACGCATCGGTGGTAGACGACATTGTGCAGGTGGAAAATGACGAAGCTTATGAAGCCGCTCGCTTGCTCGGTCGCAAGGAAGGCATACTTTGCGGGGTGTCTTCCGGGGCTGCCTTTGCTGCTGCCCTCCGTTTGGCTGCATTGTCAGAAAATGAGGGGAAAACGATTGTGGCTATTTTGCCTGATACGGGCGAGCGTTACCTTTCTACACCCTTGTTTGGAGAATAAATCATTGAGCAACGATGCTTATAGGATGGCTGTTGGCAAAACATATGGTTGCTGAATTATTTTTGAAGAATGTCTGCTAGAACGTCTGTTGGCAAAACGTCTGTCTGATAAATAAGCGCATTGTATCTTTGATACCCCTTTATAAAACCCTCATTTCCTCACCAGGAAGTGGGGGTATTTTGTGCGTGATAATCGAGATTTGTGTCTAAAACACGGTTAGAATGTGCAAAATATCCGATAATCCAGAGAGTATTTTGGTCGAGATAGGGGCTATTCCCCCGAAAATGATTAACTTTGCGTGGCAACATCATTTCAAACGATGCGACAAACCATTATGATTTTCCGAAACCCTTGGGCTCGATTCGTGGGGATACTCATTCTATTTTTGATAATGGGATGGGGTAGTGGTGCGTGCGTGGCAAGTGCTGCGACAAAACGTCCCTTCGTATTGGTCATTGATGCAGGACACGGCGGAAAAGACGCCGGTGCTGTGGGACAACTTACGAAAGAAAAAGACATCAATCTCAACGTTGCACTCGCATTAGGACGATTGGTGGAGAAAAATTGTCCCGATGTTAAAGTGATTTACACGCGCAAAACCGATGTTTTTGTTACGCTGCAGGGACGTGCCGAGATAGCCAACCGCAACAAGGCTAATCTTTTCATCTCTGTGCACACCAACTCTTCGCCCGTGGGGAAGGCGGCACCGATGGGAGCCGAAACTTACACCCTGGGTATGCACCGCGCTGCAGATAATCTCGAAGTAGCAAAGCGAGAGAATAGTGTGATTACCCAAGAAAATAATTACAAACAGACTTATCACAACTTCGATCCACGTAAGTCGGAGAGCTACATCATCTTCGAATTTTTGCAAGATCGCAATATGCAGCAGAGTGTAGACCTTGCGCGCGCCATCCAACGCAATTATACTTCGTCGGGACGCAAAAACAAAGGCGTGCATCAAGCGGGTTTTCTGGTGCTGCGTGCCACCTCTATGCCGTCTGTGCTCACAGAATTAGGCTTTATTTCCAATGCAGAAGAAGAAAAATTCCTGCATTCTCAAGAAGGTGTGGCAACTTTGGCGCGTGCCATTTTTGAAGGTTTCAAATCCTATCGTCAAAAGCATTATGCACAAGATGTTGCACCTACTGAGAATGGTAATGACGAAGGAGAAAATCAAACTTTAGTGGCAGAAAATGAGCCGAATTCCGATGCACCTTCGCCTTTGGAAAAGGTGCGCGATGCTGTGAGTGTGCCACAACCTGTGGATGTTTCCACGCTAAAAGCCGAAATGGTGCCCGTGACAACGCGCCCTTTTGGACAACCGGCAGCACTGGTGCAGAAAGCATCTGGAGAAATCAACAAAGTTATTTCTCAACCCGAGCTTCCTCCTGTGCCTGCCGTGGTTAATCAGGTTGCATCTTCAACAACTCCAG
>CAJPLH010000084.1 GCA_905371275.1 Prevotellaceae bacterium | reverse complement strand
CTCGAAATCCAAGACCTGATTATCATCTCTCTTGGATTGTTGTGCTATTCCATAGGGTACTATTGTTTCCTCGTACCTCACCAAGTCACACCAGGAGGAACAACCGGTCTAGGATCATTGATTTTCTATGCCACTGGATGGTTCAAACCCCAATGGACATTTTTCATCGCCAATGTCATTCTACTATCCATTGCGTTGAAGGTGCTCGATTGGAAATTCTGTTTGAAAACCTTCTTTGCCATTGCCATGCTCTTCGTCTTTTTGGCCGGAGTAGAAAATGGATTGCGCTATTTGTGGGAGATAAAACCCGAACTTTTCCCTGCTGGATTCAACAAAGCCGTTGGACTCCCCATCGTCACAGACAACGCCTTCATGAGTGCCGTCTTTGGTTCTGGCATCATGGGCTTAGGTATGGGACTCGTGTTCTTGCGCAATGGATCCACAGGAGGAACAGATGTTATTGCCGCCATTATCAACAAATATCGCGATATGTCGCTCGGCACACTCATCTTGCTTTCCGATGTTGGCATCATCACAGCATCGTTGTTCCTCCCCGGTAGCAACCTCGAAAAACTGCTCTACGGCTATACCACACTCATCATCATCACATTGATGGTCGATTTAGTCGTCAATAGCGGCCGACAGTCCGTGCAATTCCTCATCTTCTCTAATAAATACGAGGAAATTGCTTCCGAAATCAACAGTCTAAACCGTGGAGTCACCGTGCTCAATGGTCAAGGATGGTACACAAAACAAGAGCGAAAAGTACTCGTTGTTTTAGCCAAAAAGCGAGAAGCTAGCACCATTTTCCGCATCATCACCGGCATCGACCCACAAGCTTTCGTCAGTCAAACTCTTGCTAGCGGAGTCTTTGGATATGGTTTCGACAAATTCAAGGTCAAAGCCAGTGCAGCAGAGAAAAAACGTGCAGAAATGGAAAAAGTCAAAGCCAAAGTGGCTAGCGACCAAGCCAATTCACGCAGTGCAAAAGATTAAAACCCAATCGGTCTAATGACCAATTGGGATGAAACGTGATGCAATGTCAGTAGCATTGGCATTGCATCACACACTTTTTTGGAGAAATTTCAGTTCTTTCTATGCAGTTTTCTCCCTATTTCTACTCAACCCTTATATTATATGCTCGTCATCGCCACCAACAATGCCCACAAACTCGAAGAAATTCGATCCGTTGTGGGAAATAAATTCAAAATCGTTTCTCTCCAAGACATCGACTGCCACGAAGACATCCCCGAAACAGCCGATACCCTAGAGGGAAATGCCCTCCTCAAAGCGCGTTTTGTCCACGAACGATATGGTTTTGACGTCTTTGCAGACGACACTGGTTTAGAAGTTGAAGCCCTCGGAGGAAAACCCGGAGTGCACACCGCACGATACGCCTTCCCCGATCGGCACGACACAGAAGCCAATGTTGCCAAATTGTTGAGTGAGATGGAGGGAAAAAATAATCGTAAAGCCGCTTTCCGCACCGCCATAGCTCTCATTTTAGGAGGAAAAGAATACCTCTTTGAAGGAAAGGTTGAAGGACTTATCACCACTGAACGCCGCGGCACAGAAGGATTTGGTTATGATCCCGTCTTTTCACCCGAAGACACGGGAAAAACCTTCGCAGAACTAGGTGTGGAAGTGAAAAATAAACTCTCTCACCGAGCACGAGCCGTTGCTCAACTCTGCCAGTTCCTCGACAACCTACAATTTTAGTTGCTTAAGAGTGACCCCACTTCATCCCAAGGTCTAATTCAAATGCCTAAAATCATATCCCGACTTCTCCTCTCTTTACTCCTGTTTTGTGTAGGCATCACCACACAAGCTGTTGAGTCATCTCGCTGGACACCCTATCTTTCCTATTACGATGGGAAAGAACTCGTGCGCGATGGTCGATATCTCTATGCCCTCATGGGAAGCAATCTGTTGGTCTGCGATATCGTTGCCAAAACGTCAACCCCCATCACACGCATATCCCACGGACTTGCCCGAAAAAGCATCGCCCACATCGGATTCTCCCACAAGCGCAAAACCCTCGTGCTGCTTTACGATGATGGATTCGTCGACATTTTGCGTCTTCAAACAGGAGAAGTTCTGCATTTTCCACACCTTGTTGACAGTCAGAAAGAAGATTTAGTGGCACGCCGACTTCGCGTGCAAGACGATCATGCTTTCGTCACCACCAGTAAGGGATTTCTGTGGATCGATCTTGCCCAATCCCTCGTGCGAGGACATTTTGATGTCGGACAATGCGAAGATGTTGCACTGTGGGGAAACCATCTCTTTGCAGCCTATGGAGGAAAGTTCTATCACATCGATCGCAGAGGAAATCTCAACGACCTCTCACAGTGGACACTAGCTCTCAATGCTCATGTCAATGCCATTGCTCCCTCCGCACAAACCCTGTTTGTATCGCTCGATCCCGACCAAGGAGCAAATGCCGGACTTTGGAGCATCTCAGCACCCTCTCTGCAAGCTGTTGACAACACGGCAGCGCAAGTCGCACCCTCTGCTGGATGGCAACATTTCGACAAAGAATATCGTGGCAATCAACTGCGCATAGACACTGAAGGACAACTCCTAGCTTATCAACAAGGACGCATCACCCGAGTAGCTCCCGCCAACATCGCAGCTTTCTCGCGCACTTCGATTCCCGCTGAAGCTCAATGCGCCGACACTGACGGACAGGGTGGATGGTGGTTAGGATTCAGCGACAAAGGCATTGTGAGACGCCCTGTCGATGCCGCAGAATGGAGTGCCGACAAAGCCACACAGTATTTTGGACGAACTGGCCCACGCTACGATTTAGCCTATTTTATGCGCTATCGAGGAGAAGACTTACTCATTGCCTGTGGACGCCTTGATCCTTACGATCGCGAATCGTTCCCACAGATGTCAGAAATCTTGAGCCACAACATATGGACTTTCCTTTCCTCACCATCAGCCGCTGAAGGCTATGTGGGTACAAACTTTGAAAATGCCACCTGCATCGACAGAAATCCCCTCAACCCACAGCAATATGCCGTCACCACCTCGCGCACTGGAGTCTATCTCTACGATGGCAGTCGCATCACCAAGCAATTCACTTATACCAATTCCCCTCTCGTATCGGCTGAAAAGCGCGTAGTACACGCTTTCAAAAACTATGTCCGCACCGACGGAGCCATTTACGATGCAAAAGGCTATCTCTTCTTCATCAACAACAGTGCCGACACCGCCTTACATTTCATTAGTCCTAAGGGAGATTGGGGAGAAATCTACCTCAAGGATATCGACAACGCACCCACGTTAGAAAAGATAATGATTGATTCCAAAGGTCGGATGTGGATTGTTTCTCGGCGCGGCACCCACGAACACAAGAGTGGTTTCCTCTGTTTAGACTATAATGGCACACCTGCCAACACTCGCGATGATATCGTCACTTTCCGTTCCTCTTTCAACAATCAGGATGGGGAAACTATCCACCCAGGTTATGCTATGGCCATTGTGGAAGACCGCGACAGCGCCATTTGGCTCGGCACAAGTAAGGGGCTGTTTCGAGTGGACAATCCCGACAAATGGAGTCACCGTGATTTCAATGTCACACAAATCAAAATTCCGCGCAACGATGGCACAAACCTTGCCGACTACCTCCTCGCTGGAGTCAGCATCTCTGCACTGGCTGTCGATGGTGCAAACCGAAAATGGGTGGGCACACTCGACAATGGAGTATACGTCTTGTCGCCCGACGCCCTCACTGTCGAAAATCACTTCACCGTCGAGAATTCTCCACTCTTCTCCAACGAAATTTGGAGCATCGCTTGCCATCCCACGTCTGGCGAAGTTATGATTGGCACCAGCAAAGGACTGATGTCTTACCAAGCCCACGTTTCCCTACCAGAGACCTCGCTTCGCAACGACAACATTCGCGTTTATCCCAATCCTGTTCGTCCTGACTATTCGGGACAAATCACACTCGATGGACTCGTCACTGATGCTGAGGTGAGAGTCGTCACCGAAGACGGTCATTTGGTCACTCGTGGCAAGAGTCTAGGAGGCACCTTCACTTGGGATGGTAGAACTCCCAACGGAGAGCGCGCTGCATCTGGTGTATATTATTTCTATATCACCGCACAAAATGGAGCGCAACACGCTGTGGCTAAGGTCGCTTTTGTGCGCTAATTCATAGGACGAATTGACTAGTTTCTGTGATAAAATCAGGCCAAAATCCTCTGAAAACCATTTTTTTGAGGAGTAGCTAGAAAAAAAAGACATTTTTACTTGTACAACCCACTATATTACAATATATTTGCACAGGAAACATAGACCGAAGTTCACTAAGTGGGTCTATACAAATCGAATAATCATTTAAAATCATTCGCAATATGAACAAAACAGAACTCTCTAGCGCAGTGGCTAAACAAGCCAATTTGACGCAAGCTCAGGCTAAGGCCGCTGTTGAAGCAACTCTTGATGCTATCGCTACTGCTTTAAAAGAAGGTGATAAAGTAGCTCTCCTCGGCTTTGGTACTTTCTCTGTAAACGAACGTCCCGAACGTCAAGGTATCAACCCTGCTACTAAAGAAAAAATCACTATTCCTGCAAAGAAGGTGGTGAAGTTCAAGGCTGGTTCTGCCCTCGAAGTGAAGTAATTCATTTCCTACTTCAACATACAAGCGCGACATTCCCACAAAGGTCTGTCGTGCTTTTTTTGGCTTTCCACGGCTCTAATGACTAAAATCCCACTTTTCACGTTTACTTTCTCTCTCTGAGCCACGCTTGTCGTGGCGAACAAAAAGGGTCTGCGACCCTCTAACTTCTAATGTCTAACAATCGAACTCCACTTCTTGCACACCTCTCCTTAGCCGGAGCTGCCATCTGCTGGGGACTTATGTCGCCACTAGGAAAAGATGCTATGCAACATGGCATCGACGGCATCACCTTAGTCTCCCTTAGAGTCTTGGGTGGAGCCATCCTCTTCTGGTTCACCTCATTGTTCACACCCCGTGAAACCATCTCGCGCAAACACATCGCACTCTTGTGTCTGGCTGCGGTTTTCGGACTTGTGGGCAATCAATGCTGCTTCACCATCGGACTTAGTCTCACCTCTCCCGTCAATGCTGGCATCGTCACCACAACTATGCCCATTTCTGCACTCCTCCTCTCTGCGCTCATTCTCAAAGAACCCATCACGCTGCGCAAAGCGCTTGGAGTGGCACTCGGATGTTGCGGAGCCGTTTTGCTCGTCATGACCAGTGTCCGCACAGCTGCTGGAGCATCAGGCATGGGCGACCTTCGTGGAGACCTACTTTGTTTTGCAGCACAAATCTCCTACACCATCTATCTCACCGTCTTCGGATGGTTGGCCAAACGCTACAGCATCTTCACCGTCAACAAGTGGATGTTTCTCTCTGCCACCTGCATTATCTGGCCGTTCACCGCACAACACGTTTGGCAAACACCTTGGAGCGCGCTCTCTATGGTCACACTCGCAGAAATCGCATACGTCGTCGTAGGGGGAACATTCCTTGCCTATATCCTCATGATTCGCGGACAACAAGTGCTGCGACCCACTGTCGTGAGCATGTACAACTATGTTCAACCCATCGTTGCCGTCATTGTCAGCATCATTTTAGGACTCGCTGTCTTCACACTCACTCACGCATTGGCTGTGGCGCTCATCTTCTCTGGAGTAGCACTCGTCACCCTCTCCAAGTCGAGAAGAGATATGCAACAAAACCAAACGAAGAACGGCGAAAGCACAACGTGTGACTCATCTTTTCAAACAGACACTCCTACTTAGATTTGATGTTTTTCTTTTCTCACCTGTCCCTCTTATGCACAGATTGATTCTCCTTTTGTTGAACACTCAACGAAACATCCGCCATCTTTCCTCGTCCTTCTTGACGATTTCGGCACTCCTGCTCACCTTCTTTTCCGTTTCTCCCTCAGTCGCGCAAAGCTCTAACGCGACTAAGCACACGTTGTCCGTTCATCTCAAAGGGTTTAAAGACAACAAAGGGAACATTGTCCTCTCGGTCTATGACAGTCCGGAGCACTTTCGCAAACATCCCCTGCAAGTGGTGCGCGTGTTCACACTCACTGCGCAACGACAACCCATTACACTCTCACTACCTGCTGGCACTTATGCCATTTCTGTCTACCAAGACGCCAATGCTAACGGCAAAATCGATCGCAATCTCATCGGCATCCCCACAGAACTAGGGGGATTTAGCAACAATCCGCGCATCATTATGGGCCCCCCAAGTTTCAAAAGATGCGCTTTTCGCCTAGAAACTAATCAACAAACCACCATCCTTTTGCACTGATTGTCTGTTTGCCTTTGTTCTTTCTTTTCGAATTCATATCATCGTCTGATTTCTCACTTCGCAAACTTCCTAATGTGCCATTTATGAAAGACTCGCTTATACTCCTAGCGCAATACTTGCGTAGCATTCTTCTAGGTCTACTCCTTGTTCCTTTTCTTGTGTCGGGAGTTGCCCTTGCCCAAACGGCAGAGTCCGATTAATTTCATCAACTCACCGCACGTTGCGACACGGACTCAGCTGAAATTAAAACGCTCTATCTCAAAGTCGATGCCCTAGCTTTCTTCAAAGATAATGAGTTTGATGGAAACATTGCCAAAGGCTACACTCTTCCTGGAGTGAGGCTTACTCCACATCTCACTTATCGCCCTCTCTCCAATCTGAATTTACAGCTGGGACTCACAGCACTCTGCTATGACGGTACGAACTACTATCCCAACTATGCCTTTCACGACATCGTCACGTGGAAGGGCAATGCTTATCAAGGGTTTGCTCATACTTTGCCCTTTTTTAGAGCTGAACTGCAGATGGGAGCTGCCACTTTTGTGTTTGGTGATTTGTATGGAGGAGCAAATCATAACCTAATCCTTCCGCTCTATAAACCCGAAAATCTGCTCACTACTGATCCCGAAAAAGGATTTCAAACCGTAGTTCGCACGCGCCGTTGGAAGATGGATGCGTGGATTGATTGGCAAAGTTTCATCTATGAGATGGACAAACACCAAGAGGCTTTCACGGTGGGAATATCGCAGGTGCTTCACCTTTTGCAACCTCATGCTCACGGATGGTCGCTCGATTTGCCCGTGCAAATGATGGTGCAACATCGTGGAGGAGAACAAGATGACACGGATTTAGGGGTGCAAACTCTTTGCAATGGTAGTGTGGGGGTACAATTGCGGAAAGTTTTGCATCATCGCGTCATTAATGAGGCGGCACTAGAGATGCACGCACTCGGTGCTTATCAGCAAGCCGGAAAACTGTGGCCGTTCAACAATGGTGCTGCAATGTGGGTCGGTGGTTCCCTCCAGATGTGGCAGGCGCTTCGTCTTCAACTCGGATGGTGGAAAACGCAAGATTTTGTCACACTTTATGGTAGTCCTTTCTTCAACACGATTTCTCTCAAGAACGAAGGTGCGCGATTTTCTCATATGAACACTGCCTTTTGGAGTATAGAATATGCACGCTCTTTTGGTCGCGACTATGTTTTTGGGGCTAAAGCCAATGGTTATATCACTGATGCTGGATGTTTGCAACTGAAAAATGGTGCCATCGATCCTGCTGCCCTGCGCCATACTTTTTCTTTTGGGGTGTTCTTGCGCGCCCAACCGCGCTTTTTGCTCAAAAGATTCAAGTAATATCTTTTTCTTCCTTCCCCCTATTATATATGGGTGGAAATACCCCCAAAGAGTGAAAAAACGGCATATTTGTGCCGTTTTTTCTTTTTGTATGCTGTGTTTTGTCATCTTTGCTTTGCGGAATAGGGGTTTAAGTAATGCAAATGAGTATTGGCTTTGGGGTTGAGTATTGATTCGTTGTTGGTTGTTTCATTGCTGATTTGTCGATGGTTGTTTCATTGCTGATGAATA
>CAJPLH010000083.1 GCA_905371275.1 Prevotellaceae bacterium | reverse complement strand
AGATAGGCATCTGCCAAGACAAGAGCAGCCATTGACTCTACAATGGGAACGGCACGCGGCAAGACGCAAGCATCGTGGCGTCCTCGCGCGTCGAGCGTTGTGGCGTGACCTTCAACGTCAATCGTTGTTTGCGGTTGGAGAATGGTGGCTACTGGTTTGAAAGCAACACGGAAAACAATGTCTTGTCCATTGGAAATGCCACCTTGTATGCCGCCGCTGTGGTTGGTTGCCGTGGTGAAACCAGGAAGAAAAGCGTCATTTTGCGCTGAACCTCGCCACGAACTTCCAGCAAATCCTAAACCGTATTCAAAACCTTTAGCGGCGTTGATGCTTAGCATCGCAGCCGCCAATCGCGCTTGGAGTTTGCCGAAAACGGGCTCCCCCCACCCTGCTGGAACTCCTTGCACCACGCACTCTATGACTCCGCCAATGGTGTCGCCTTCTTCCTTCACCTCCATAATGAGTTGCGCCATCTTTTCAGCCATCTCTGCGTCGGCACAACGTACGGGATTGCGTTCTATTTCAGAAAAATCTAAACAATGATAATCTTTTTCTAGCACGAGATTTCCCACTTGTCGCGTCCAAGCGGTGATACTTACGCCCAACGCGCGCAGCAGGAGTTTGGCAAACGCTCCTCCCACCACTCTAGCTATGGTTTCTCGCGCAGAACTTCTTCCTCCACCGCGATGGTCGCGCAGTCCATATTTAGCAAAGTAGGTGTAGTCTGCGTGCGATGGTCGGAAGAGGTGACGCATATTGTCGTAATCCTTGGAATGTTGATTGCGATTGCGCACAATGAATCCAATGGGACAACCTGTACTTTTCCCTTCAAAGACTCCGGAAAGGATTTCTACGATATCGTCTTCTTTGCGCGGAGTGGTGAGCGCACTTTGTCCTGGTTTTCTACGCTGCAACTCACTTTGGATAAAGGCTTCGTCAACGTCGATGCCTGCTGGAAAACCATCGATAACGCCTCCAATAGCGACACCGTGGCTTTCTCCAAAGGAGGTTAAACGAAGATATTGACCAAATGTATTCATTTTTAGGGATTAGAGATTAGAGGGTCGCAGACCCTTTTATGCTCGCCACGACAAGCGTGGCTCGGGCATTAGATGTTAGACGTTAGAGATTAGACGTTAGAGAGCTAGAACTCCTAGAAAAACTAGAACCCCTAGAAAAACTAGACCAAAAGCAACAAGTCGGACTTTGCGGAGCGTAATCCGTGAAGTCCGACTTGAAAAGAGCATACAAAAGAGCGACAAAGCCTTTGCAAGTTACTAAAATCCACCTTCCCAAAGGAAAAGCAGTTTTGCAAACGACTTTTAGCCTAATCCACGTTTAGTGTCCACCGCAAGCACATTCGCCTTCGTGGTGATGATGTCCACCGCAACCGCATTCGTCCTCGTGGTGATTATGTCCACCACAACCGCATTCGCCTTCGTGGTGATCGTGATCGCAACCACAGCCGCAACCTTCGCCAGCCATCATATTGAGCGTACCTTGAATTTCTTCGTTTGTAGCTTCGCGTGCAGTCACCACAACACCAGAATAATGCAATTCCTTGCCTGCAAGAGGATGATTCAAATCGAGCACCACAACCTCTTCTTTGACTTCGAGTACAAGACCATCGAAGCGGAAGCCTTCTTCATTGACCAGAGGAAGCACTGCACCAGGATAGATGGTGTCGTTGTCGAAGCGACCATTCACCACAAAAGTTTGTTTGGGAACCTCAATCACGTGGTCTTCCTCGTAAGGACCATAAGCATCCTCCACCTTCAAAGTGAATTCAAAAGTGTCGCCTTCATTGAGATGCGCCACTTCACGCTCAAACGTTTCGAGTGCCATACCTAAACCAGAAATAAACTGGAAAGGATGCTGCACTGGAGCTTCTTCTACCAATTCACGGATACCAGCTTCATTGTCGGTAAAGAGTTTGTAGGAAACAGCGATGTAGCGGTTAGAAATTTGGGGAGCTCCGTTTTCAAAAGGAGGGATAAAGTCAGATGTTGTTGCCATAATGGATATTTAATAGAATAATTGTAGCTAAAGAATGGGGAAATAACCCGAAAACGAAAGGCTCAGCAATGCACTAAGCATAGGAACTAAATCCTAAGCACAAGAGCAAAACACAAGCATAAGAACTAAACACAAGCCTAAGGACTAAGCACAAAAGTGCATCTGCCCTAATAGACCACTAAATGCAACGTCTCAGCAAGTTGTTTGAAAGCATCGTTTTTGCCGAGCATTTCTTGGTAAATCTCTCGAGGAGAAAAGGCGCGAGGCTTCGTATTCACAGCCGTATTCACCACAAAATTCACTATTATGTCGTCATTGCGCAAAGCCCTACGCAGGTATTGTGCGAGAGAAGTTCCCACCTTGCGAAGATATTCGGCAGCCGCAGCATTGTCTACCATCGCTTCAACCAAACAATTTTCTTTGAGTTGAGGTTGAATCATCTTAAGACGTCCTGATTCTGCGCCTTGTTGAGGGGGAAGTTCATTGGCAAATCTCAACCAATAGTATCTTAATTGCTCAAGGGTGAAAACTTCGTGTTGTTTTTCTGCAGGAGCAACCGGAGTTACAGCCGTCTCGCCTTCAGCTGCAGCACCTCCAACAGGTGCCGTAGGCTTACGATGGGTGAGCGAAACGGTTTGCAAACGCGATTGAATAAACTGTTTCTGTGAGTGAACAGAAGTTCCTGCGCTATTGTTGCCTGCAACTCCGCGAGTCGGAGCCAAGGTAGAAGGCGCAGTGATGGGTCTAGGTGCTACGGCAGCTGGGGCAGTAGCCTGGCTATTCGTCGTAGTGGGAGCAACTTGAGGAGCACCCGAAGGCTGTCCTTGACGTTGCTGAGCCGCACTCACCCCAGTGGTGGGTGCGAGCTGGAAGATGGGGAGGAGGCACTTTTTAGGGCTACGCCCAGAACCCACAGCTTCATCTTCTTGCATTATCTGCGCCACTTGAATAAGCGTCAACTCCACGAGCAACCGCTTGTTGGGCGCAGCACGATAAGCCATATCGCAATCGTTGCAGAGTTTCAAAGCACGATAGAGAAAGCGCGGAGTGCAACGCTGCGCTTGCGCAGCATACTGTTGTCGCACCGTCTCGGCCACTTCCAACAGCGGAAGCGTTTGCGCATCACGACTCACCAACAAATCACGGAAATGCGATGCAAGTCCACTCATAAAGTGTCCCCCTTCAAAACCCTTCGCCAGGATTTCGTTGAGTTTCATCATCGTCTCAGGGATTTCACTCTTGAGCAAATGCTCCGTCACCACGAAATAATAATCATAGTCGAGCACATTGAGGTTGTCGATGGTGGCTTGGTAGGTGATATTCCCTCCTGTGAACGATGCCACTTGGTCAAAGATAGACAACGCATCGCGCATACCGCCATCAGCCTTTCGAGCAATGACATTGAGTGCAGCTTCTTCATATTGGATGCCCTCTTGCTCCGCCACGTGCTGAAGATGGCGCACCGTGTCGCCTACCTCCATACGGTTAAAGTCGTAAATCTGACAGCGCGAGAGAATCGTGGGAAGAATCTTGTGCTTCTCCGTAGTAGCAAGAATAAAAATGGCGTGTGCAGGAGGTTCTTCCAACGTTTTGAGAAAAGCATTGAAAGCCGCCTGCGACAGCATATGCACCTCGTCAATGATAAACACTTTGTAGCGTCCCACCTGCGGAGGAATCTGCACTTGCTCAATGAGTTCGCGGATGTCGTCAACGGAGTTGTTGGAAGCAGCATCTAGTTCGTGAATGTTGTAGGAGCGACCTTCATTGAAGGCTACGCAACTTTCGCAATGATCACACGCTTCTCCGCCCTCACTCGGTGTGAGACAGTTGATGGTTTTGGCGAAAATGCGTGCCGAAGTGGTCTTACCCACACCTCGAGGGCCGCAGAAAAGATAGGCGTGCGCCAATTTTCCTGTAGCAATCGCGTTTTTAAGTGTTGTGGTAAGCGCACTCTGCCCCACCACACTATTGAAATTGGTGGGACGATATTTGCGAGCCGAAACAATGTAGTCTGACATAACGTGCTAAGTTTGCTACAAAGGTACAATTTTCCTACGGATAAATCAACAAGTAAGGACGACGAACACACGTCCATCGCCCTTTTTTTTGCACTTCGATTTTGAAAGTACAGGACATCCTATATAAAGGTGCGTCCACTAAAGACTGATTTCTAAATGCAACCTTAAGCAGAAGTATGCAATTATCTAGGAGAATCCCTTCTTGAAAATCATATTATGCCTCTTCTGCTTCTTCAACTTCTTCAGCAGGCTTCTGTTTTCCGAGATATTCAGGAAGATTCATTCCCGCTTGTTCGAAAAGGTCAGAGAGCGGAGGAACTGATTTGAGCAGTCCGCTCAAGAAATTGGCCGTACTTCCTTTGCCATCAGCAGACTGACCGCCATTGTCCCACACCGTCACCTTGTCGATGTTGATACCCTTGATGGCATCTACTTGAGTACGCACAAGTTCGGGGAGTTTTTCCAGGAGTAACAATGTGTAAGCCTTTGTGGCATCACCTCCAGCGGCTTGAATCATCTTGTCGTAACCTTGCGCTTGACGAGTGAGAATCTCATAAAGTCCCTTCGCTTCAGCTTCCATTTTTGCAAAAATAGCATCAGCTTCACCACGCGCTTGCACACGTTTTTGTTCTGCTTCGGCTTCTGCCTCAATCACCACGCGGCGTTTTTCCACTTCTTGTGCCACAATCACATTGGCTTGTTGAGAAGCACGTTCGCGCTCAGCACGCGCCATTTCAGCTTCGCGCTCAGCAGAATAAGCTTCTTCCAAGGCCTTTGCCTGCGCCACCTTTTCTGCAGCAGTAGCTCTGCGTCCAGCTTCAGCTTCTTTTTCACGGCGCAACGCTTCAGAGTTGGCAATAGCCACCTTAGCTTCGTTTTCACCGGCAATGGCTTTTGCGTTGGCTTCTGAGGTGCGAATACGCGTTTCTTTTTGAGCCTCAGCGCGACCAATTTCACCAATCTTTTCTTGCTCGGCCACGCTTACTTTGGCTTCGTTGATGGCCTTTGCAGCAGCTTCTTTTCCCAACGCTTCGATGTATCCACTTTCGTCTTTGATGTCGGTCACATTGACGTTGATGAGTTTAAGACCAATTTTCTTCAATTCAATTTCAACGTTGGTCATAATGCTCTCTTGGAATTTGTCGCGGTCGCTGTTGAGTTCTTCAATCGACATAGAGGCAATGACCAAACGCAACTGACCAAAGAGGATGTCGCGCGCCATTTCTTGAATATCGTTAGGCGTGAGTCCGAGCAAACGCTCTGCGGCGTTGTTCATCGATTCGCCTTCGGTGGAAATACCCACGGTGAAACGGCAAGGCACGTCCACACGGATGTTTTGACGCGACAAAGCGTTGGTGAGATTTGCTTCAATGGAGATGGGCGTAAGACTGAGGTAAGCGTAGTCTTGCACGATGGGCCATACGAAAGCACCGCCTCCATGCACACATTTTGCAGAACCACCATTAGACGTTGTGCCATAAATGACCAAAATCTTGTCGGAGGGACAACGACGATAACGATTGAGGAGTGCTGTAAGAATGATAAAGGCTGCTAAAACTCCAATGACTGGTAAAAGAAAAGGATGCATAGATGATAAATGTTTAGGTATTACTACTGCTATCAGACAAACACTAACGCCTTGTTGTCTGCAGAGGATTTAGGGGTTCTTTTTAGCGCAATTCTTTAGTCGACAATCTGTTGAGGAGTGTCTATCACTTTCTCCACCAACACAGCAGCGTCGTCGATGGTGGCCACCACGCGCACTTTGGCTCCCGTGGGAATTTCTTCTCCACTGGTGTTGAAGGCCTGCAATTCGTGCATAGAACCTTCGTGGCTCACCATAATTTTTCCACTTTTTCGGGTATCAGCAGGGATGCGAAGATAGACATCTGCGGTGTAGCCCACCACTTTCTCGGTGTGAAAAGTATTGTCTTGCGAAAGTGTCAGCACTTGTTTGAGCAAGACCCAAGCCCCAAGCATAAAGAGGGTTCCCACGCCCAGAGAGATTAGAGCCGTGATCCAAGCTTCCACAAAGAAAGGCGAGATGATGACGCCACACCAACCGAAGCCCAACAAGAAACAGGCAACAGTTTTGACAGAAACAAGTGCGAGGCCATCCACGTCGAAAGAAACATCTCCCCCATCAAAATTGCCGTCGGCATCAAAGCCCACAAATAACAGTAGGGTTTGAATCGTAAAAACAAGACTGGATATAATAGCTACTCCCCAATAAATATAAGTCATCGGGTCTAGCAGAAATTGTTCCCAAAGGGTAGGTTCGTTCGTCATATGATGATTACGTAAGTTTGGATGCCACGAATTTACACTTTCTTGTTCGATTTGCCAAATTTACCGCGCTATTTTTGAGATTTTCTTCCATCAAATCGTATAATCGTGCTTTTATTGTGAGAAAACGTATATTTTTGCCGTAAAACTCTGGGGTGTTGCGAGAGTGTTTTTGGAGGAAATCTAAGGATTTTCTGAGGAATTTCAGAAAGCGAGCCTGGGGTATAAACAAAAAAAATGGGATACCACTGTATCCCAACCTTGTTAACCTTAAATCTAATACTATGAAAAACACGGTGCAAAGATAATCCTTTCTTCTCAGATGTCCAAGAAAAAAGAAGAAAAATCTACAATCTTCGCTCAAAACAGACTTCTCAGCCAACTAAATCCCTCCAGAAACCACTAAAAACGCTATAATCCCCAATCGGTCTAGGAAGTTGTCTTTTCCACAAGGAACTGCACTATAACGGTCTAATGACCGATTGGGGACAATATCTATCGCCAGTACAGCTCACCTCATTCGTCCAACAAAGGAGATGTTGCAAAACTCATTTTTGCGGCATCTCCTTTTGGCGTTTGATAAAGAGATAAAATGCAAGGCATTGAGATGACGTGACTAAAAACTACGGCTCACTTTGCACAAAACAACACGTTATTTTCTATAAAATAACACGTCGTTTTCCACAAAACAACACGTCACTTTCTATAAAACAACACGTTATTTTCCACAAAACGACGGGTTGTTTCTGATGCACCCGCTGATGCAAAAACAAACTCAACTGAGCAACAGAAATTGAGCACACATCATCCGCACGTCACGAAGTGTAAAAAAGTAGTGAAATACCCACTCTCACGCGCGTGCATATACGCGCATCACAGGAGTTTTTGTCCTTTTGCTGTCACAAGTGTCACAGGACATTCCCTATACTCCTATGTTCCAACACATTACACTCACATCTGGAATAGATTTTAACAGATAAGCGGTTCAATCACTCAACATCAGCGTATCACAACAACGAAAAACACTTTTTTCGTCCTTTCCTCTTACTGGGTTTCTCCATCTTTTTCTTCACCTTTTCCCTCCTTGTGTGACACTTGTGACAGCAAAAAAATTAAATCGCTGTTGGTATGCGCGCGATACGCACGCGTGAGACTCATTTCCCTCGCATAGACTCTTTTCTCTCTTATTCTTCGAGGCCAACACACAAAAGTCATCGCAATCCAGAATTTTAGCAAGTAGAGATAGCATTTCAAATACGAGAAAAGAAAATCATTCACTTTTCTGCGATTTTTTCCCTCTTTGGGGCAATATCTCCCCATATACCTATAGGGGCGCACGATGGCGGTGCACACCATTTTCCTTTTTCTTTCACGGCGAAAGCCACTCCCACATATACGCAGACACTTCTGACAACAGTGCCTCCACAATCCACTAGAACAACATTCACCAACGACAGAGCGCACAATCCGCCTCTTTCGAGCCCGAAAGTTGCACTTTCACCAACATACAATCACGATGTGAGATTAAGTTTCAGCGCATTATCTTTGTAGTTCGCCGAGAAAGTGGTAATTTCGCA